>JBKJLD010000054.1:0-17587 GCA_046597165.1 Nocardioides sp. | reverse complement strand
CCGACGCCGACGGTGACCCACGACGACTCCCCGTCGGTGGTCTCGATCAGCACGCGGGTGATCGCGTCGGTGCCGTGGCCCTGGTCGAGGATGCGGACCTTGTAGTCGATCAGCTCGAACTTCGCGACCTCCGGAAAGGCCTGCCCGATCGCCTCGCGCAGAGCGGCATCGAGGGCGTTGACGGGGCCGTTGCCCTCGCCGGTGACGACGTAGCGGACGCCACCCGCGGTCAGCTTCACGGTGGCCTCGGAGACCGCCTCCTCCCCGGGCCTGGCGTGGTTCAGCGTCTCGGTGATCACCCGCCACGACTCGACGTCGAAGTACGACGGCCGCGCTCCCTCGACCTCCTCGACCAGGAGCAGCTCGAACGACGCGTCCGCCGCCTCGAAGGTGTAGCCCTGTGACTCCATCGCCTTGACCCGGTCGGTGACCCGGGCGACCAGCGCCTTGTCGTCGTCACTGTCGGTCAGGTCAAAGCCCAGCTCGCGGCCCTTGAGCTGGATCGAGGCCCGCCCTGCCATGTCCGAGACGAGCAGCCGCATGTCGTTGCCGACACCGACGGGATCCATGTGCTGGTAGAGGTTCGGGTCGATCTTGATCGCGCTCGCGTGCAACCCGGCCTTGTGGGTGAACGCCGAGGTGCCGACGTACGGCTGGCGCGAGGCCGGCGGGAAGTTGGTCACCTCGGCGACCGCATGGGCGATCCGGGTGGCGTCGCGCAGCAGCCCCTGCGGAAGCACCTGCCGCTCCAGCTTGAGCTCGAGGTTTGCGACGACCGAGACGAGGTCGGCATTGCCAGTGCGCTCGCCGTAGCCGTTGATGGTGCCCTGCACGTGTGTCGCACCGGCGTCGACGGCCGCGAGCGTGTTGGCGACCGCACACCCGGTGTCGTTGTGGCAGTGGATGCCGACGCGGACGCCGGCGGTCTCGATCACGTCATGGACGACGTCGGCGACCCACCCGGGCAGCATCCCTCCGTTGGTGTCGCAGAGAGCGACCACCTCCGCACCGGCGTCGTACGCCGTCCGCAGCACCTCGAGTGCATATGCGCGGTTGGCGCGGTAGCCGTCGAAGAAGTGCTCCG
This sequence comes from Nocardioides sp., assembly GCA_046597165.1. Classification (GTDB taxonomy): domain Bacteria; phylum Actinomycetota; class Actinomycetes; order Propionibacteriales; family Nocardioidaceae; genus Nocardioides. Next base: position 16,503 of record JBKJLD010000054.1, on the reverse strand, counting down.
CGTCGAGGAAGACCTGCTGCCCCTCGGCCCGCAGGTGGGAGACGGTGTCGCGGATCATCGCGAGGTTCTCCTCGAGCGTCGTACGCAGCGCCAGCTCGACGTGGCGGTCGTGGGACTTGGCGACCAGGGTCACCACGCCGGCACCGCTGTCGCGCAGCGCGGCGATGCCGGGGTCGTCCGCAGCCCGGACGCCCGCACGCCGGGTTGCGCCGAAGGCCGCGAGCTTCGCGTGCCGCAGGTCAAGCTCCTGGGTCGCCCGGCGGAAGAACTCGGTGTCCTTGGGGTTGGCGCCCGGCCACCCACCCTCGATGTAGCCCACGCCGAGACCGTCCAGCTGGCGCGCGATGGCCAGCTTGTCGGCGACGGAGAGGTTGAGCCCCTCCTGCTGGGCCCCGTCGCGCAGGGTCGTGTCGTAGACGTGGAAGGTGCCGTGCAGGTCCATCGGAGAACGTCTTTCCCTCGGGTGGTGCCGGGCGGGTCGGGCAACAAAAAAACCCCTCGTGTGGACGAGAGGTTCGCGCGTCGGTGGCCCTGTGGTGGGCGCTTCGACGCGCTAGGAAATGATGATCCGCGGGTGGTGCATGTCACCCATCGTGCCACGGCGGGTTCGACGTGCCCACCTGATCTCGCGATCCGGGCGACCGATCACAGCAAGCTCGCGGTGGGTCAGGGGGCGAACGGGTTCTGCGGCAGGGACAGCCCGGTCCACGGCGCCTGGTCTGCCGGTGCCCAGCCCACGCCGGCCACGTCCACGCGGAAACCGCACCCCGCGGCGACCGCGAGAACGACGACCACGGCGAGGATCCACGAACGCCCGGACGCGGACAGCGGGTTCACCACGCGCGCCAACGGTGAGCGGACCCGCCGGCCGCCGGGACCCAGCCACAACGAGATGGCGAAGACGATCCCGCTGGCGAAGACCGAGACGGCAACCCCGGCCGCCACGGCGTAGCACACGAGAGCCGCAGCCAGGGCCAGGCCGGCGCTCCACAGCCCGAGCATGGCGGTGCCGGGCAGTGAACGGACCAGGTGCCAGGGGGCGGCCACCAGGAACTGCACCCCGTCGTACCACCGTCGGCCGCGGAGCCGGCGCCGGTCGCCCGCGGCACTGGCAGCCTGCGAGCCGCTGCGCAGCAGCCAGGTGAGCACGAGCAGGAGGGCGGTGCTCAGCCAGGGGTACGCCGCGACGGCGGCGCCGGCGGCCAGGGCCAACGACGCGAGCAGCAGGCCACGACGGGCTCGTTCCGGCCACGGGGTGGGGGGCTCCGGAGGAACGTCGAGCTGGTCGTCCTCGAAGCGGCGGGTGAGGCCCTCCTGATCGACCGGGAGCCGATCGGTGGGCGCCTCCTGCCAGGGGTTGCTCGCCGGCCCGCCTGTCTGGGCGGCCAGGGCGAGCGGCACCGTGTAGGGGTCCTGGTCCCCGACCGGAGGCGGTGGCACCACGCCGTGAACACCGGTCGACTGCGGGCGGAGCCAGTCGAGGAGCTGGTCGAGGGTGGGACGTCGCTCCGGGTCGGGATCGAGGGCTGCGGCAACCACTCGCCTCAGCGGGTCGGCCAGCCCGGCGAGGTCATGCTGGCCGCGCCGGACCCGGTCCATGATCGCGATGGTCGGGCCCCGACCGAACGGGCCTCGTCCGGTGGCGGCGTACGTCACGGTCGCGGCCCACGAGTGGACGTCGGAGGCGACGCTGGCGTCGTCGCCGTACAGGATCTCGGGCGCAAGGTATCCGGGGGTGCCGAGCAGCCAGCCGGTGTGGGTGATCTTGGGGTCGTCGGCGACGCGGGCCAGCCCGAAGTCGATCAGGATCGGGGTGCGGCCCTCCATCAGCACGTTGGACGGTTTCACGTCACGGTGCAGCACGCCGACTGCGTGCACCGAGGCGAGTCCCTCCGCCAGCGAGCCCGCGAACCAGGTCAGGTCGTCGCCGACGACCGGGCCACCCTCCACGACGTGGTCGTGCAGCGAGAGCCCCGGGACGTAGCGAGTGGCGACGTAGGGGATCTCGGCCCACGGGTCCGAGTCGACGATCTCGGCCACCCAGCGGCTGCGGACCCGGCTCAGCGAGCTCACCTCACGGGCCAGCCGGGCACGCGCCTCCTGGTCGCCGACGATGTGGGGACGCAGCACCTTGAGCGCCACCCGCTCGCCGCCCGGACGCCGGGCCAGGTGAACGACACCCATGCCGCCCTCACCGAGGCGTGACAGCAGGGTGTAGCCGCCCACGGTCAGTCCCGGGGGCGCCTGCTGCGGGCGCGGCGCGGTGGTCACGAACCGAGGCTACGGCCTGGCTCAGACGATCCGGTGCATCCAGCCGAAGGTGTCCTCGGCGCGGCCGTACTGGATGTCGACGAGTGCGTTGCGCAGTTCGAGGGTCACCGGTCCGGGCTCGGTGGCGCCCGCCACCTCACCGCCGTCCCACTTCAGGGTGCCGACCGGGGTCACGACGGCAGCGGTGCCGCAGGCGAAGACCTCGGTGATGCGGCCGCTGCTCACGCCGTCGCGCCACTCGTCGATGGAGAACTTGCGCTCCTCGATCTGGTGGCCCAGCTTGCCGGCGAGCTCCATGATGCTCGAGCGGGTGATGCCTTCGAGGATGGTGCCGGTCTCGGGGGTGACGATGTGGCCGTCGTCGAAGACGAAGTACATGTTCATCCCGCCGAGCTCCTCGACGTACGTGCCCTCCTGGGCGTCGAGGAAGACGACCTGGTCGCAGCCCTGGCCGGTGGCCTCCTGCTGGGCGACCAGGGAGCTTGCGTAGTTGCCGCCCGTCTTCGCGGCGCCCATGCCACCGCGTCCTGCGCGGGTGTACTCGGTGGAGAGCCACAGGCTGATCGGCTTGATGCCCTTGGCGAAGTAGGCGCCCGCGGGGCTCGCGATCACCATGAAGGTGACGTGCTGGGAGGGCCGCACACCGAGGAACTTCTCGGTGGCGATCATGAACGGCCGGATGTAGAGGCTCTTCTCCCCCGCGGCGTCCGGGACCCAGCGCTGGTCGATCTCCACGAGGGCGTCGACGGCGGCGATGAAGTCCTCGACGGGCAGCTCGGGGAAGGCCAGCCGCTTGCTGGAGCGGACCATCCGGGCGGCGTTCTCCTCGGGACGGAAGTTCCAGATGGAGCCGTCGTCGTGTCGGTAGGCCTTCATCCCCTCGAAGGTCTCCTGCGCGTAGTGCAGGACGGCGGTGGCCGGGTCGAGAGTGAGCGGGCCGTACGGCGTGATCCGCGCGGCGTGCCAGCCGTCAGCCGGCGTCCACTCGACCGTGAACATGTGGTCGGTGAAGTGCAGGCCGAAACCGGGGCTGGCGAGGATCTCGGCGAGCCGGCCGTCGGCCACGAGCTGGGTCGAGTGGGTCGTACTGATCTGCATGGAGGGCACGTTAGCCGACCTGTCTGCCGGGTCGCCCGGCTGCGCTCGGTTTCGGGTTGCCGGCCGGGGCGTCAGCCGGCTGCTCGGGCGGCGATGGCGTCGCCGACCTCGGCCGTACGTCGCGTGGCCCCCGGGGTGCGGGCGGCCAGGTCGGCGATCACGGCGGTCTCGACCACGGCGGCAGCGTCGGCGTACCCGAGGTGGTCGAGGAGCAGCGACGCCGACAGGATCGCGGCCGTCGGGTCGGCCTTCTGCTGCCCCGCGATGTCGGGCGCGGAGCCATGGACCGGCTCGAACATGCTGGGCGTCGAGCCGTCCGGGTTGATGTTCCCGGACGCGGCCAGCCCGATGCCGCCGGTGATCGCGGCGGCCAGGTCGGTGATGATGTCGCCGAAGAGGTTGTCGGTGACGATCACGTCGAAGCGCGACGGGTCGGTGACCATGAAGATCGTGGCCGCGTCGATGTGCAGGTAGTCGACGCTCACCTCGGGGAACTCGCGCCCCACCTCGGCCACCAGCCGCGACCACACCGCACCAGCATTGACGAGCACGTTGGTCTTGTGGACCAGCGTGAGCTTGCGACGGGGACGACGCCGGGCGCGGGCGAACGCGTCGCGGACGACGCGCTCCACGCCGTACGCCGTGTTGAGCGAGACCTCGGTGGCGACCTCGTGGGGGGTGCCCACGCGGATCGAGCCGCCGTTGCCGGTGTAGGGGCCCTCGGTGCCCTCACGCACGACCACGAAGTCGACCTCGCCCGGAGCTGCGAGAGGCGAGGCGACGCCCGGGAAGATCCGCGACGGGCGCAGGTTGACGTAGTGGTCGAGTTCGAAGCGCAGCCGCAGCAGCAGCCCGCGCTCGAGGATGCCCGGCGGCAGGTTCGGGTTACCGGGCTTGCCACCGACGGCCCCCAGCAGGATCGCGTCGTGCTCGCGGATCTCCGCGAGCACCGAGTCGGGCAGCACCTCGCCGGTCGCGAGGTACCGCTCGGCGCCGAGGTCGTAGCGGGTGGGCTCGAACTTCACCCCGGCGGGGGCTGCGACCTCGAGGACCTTGAGGGCCTCGGCGGTGACCTCCTGGCCGATGCCGTCACCGGGGATGACGGCGAGCTTGAGGACGCCGCTGGCGGCAGGGTTCGGGGTGCTGGTGCTCATGGGACGGAAGGCTAGTTGTCGTCGGGGCGTTCGCCGTCGTTGTCTCGCAGGTCAAGCGAGCGCTGGACGGCTTCCTGGCTGCGCGGGTTCTCGGGATGGTGGCTGGCGGGGCCCCACTCGGGGTACATGTCGTACATCGAAATCTCCTTCGGATGGCGGGTCGGTGGTCGAAACGGGCTTCGTGATCACAGGGATCGGATCGCTGAAGAGACCCCACGGCGGGGGCGGTTCGACTCACGGATCGCGTGAGCGGAGATACCAGGCGGCTGCGGATCGCACAGATGATGCTGGGCGGACCCGCCGCGGAGGCGTCTTCAGCAGGCGGTGCTGTGAAGAAACGTGAGACCGGTCAACGCCGAACACCGCGGCGAGGTGGCCTCACTGCAGTGGTTACTGCTGGGCCCCGCCGCGGCGCACGATAAGTACGTAGACGCTCCGCATGGTGCGTCCACGGTACGCCGGTCGGCGGCGTCCGTGACACGGGTTTCCCAGATCTGCTCATCAGGTGAGACACCATTCCCAGGATGAGAGACTCGGCGACATGAGTGCCCCACCCGATCTCCCCGATGTGGTCTCCCGCGCGTTCGCCGTCTCCCGCAAGGCCGGGTACGTCTCCTTCTGCCGCAACGAGACCGGTCGGCTCCTCGCCACCCTGGCCGCCACCCGCGGCGGCACGATGGCCGAGTTCGGCACCGGCTGCGGCGTGGGCACCGCGTGGCTGCGCTCCGGCGTACGCGGGCAGGTGCGCATCATCAGCGCCGAGCTGGACGCCAAGCTGGCGACCGCGGCGGCCGAGATCTTCGTGGACGACCCGCAGGTCGAGGTGCTGGCCGCGAACTGGTCGACCCTGCTGGACAAGGGCCCGTACTCGTTGCTGTTCCTCGACTCAGGTGAGCCCAGCGAGGTCGGTGTCGACCGGATCGCGGACCTGATGGAGGAGGGCGGCATCGTCGTGCTCGACGACTTCACGCCCTGTGAGGTCTGGCCCCCGATCGCCTACGGCCGGGTCGACACGCTGCGCGAGCAGTGGCTCACCGACGAGCGGTTCACCACCGTCGAGGTGATGGTGGCCTCCGACGCCTCCGCCCTGATCGCCACCAAGCGCTGACCGGGCACTTGGGGGCACTCCCAACAGGCCGAGCGGGCACTTGGGGGCACTCCCAACAGGCCGAGCGGGCACTTGGGGGCACTCCCAACAGGCCGAGCGGGCAGTTGGGGGCACTCCCAACAGGCCGAGCGGGCAGTTGGGGGCACTTGGGGGCACTCTGGTCCAACGAAACTGCCCGGTCAGCGCTCTGAGAGTGCCTTGGAGTGCCCGGTCAGCTCGACGGTGCAGAAGGGGAGCAGGTGCTGGGTGAGCGGGCCGATGGCGAATGCGTAGAGCACCGTGCCGAGGCCGGCCACTCCCCCGAGCAGCAGACCGATCACCACCACCGTCAGCTCCAGGCCGGTGCGCACCAGGCGCAGAGAGCGACCGGTACGGCGGTGCAGGCCGGTCATCAACCCGTCGCGCGGGCCGCGACCGAACTGGGAGCCGATGTAGAGCGCGGTCGCCAGCCCGTTGAGCAAAACGCCGGACACCAGCAGGACCACCCGCAGCCACATCGCCTCGGGCATCTCGAGCAGCGCGAGGGTGGCGTCGGCCGCGAACCCGATCACGATCGCGTTCGAGATCGTGCCCAGCCCGGGCATCTCCCGCAGGGGGATCCACAGCAGCAGCACGAGGAAGCTGACCACGACCAGGACCTGCCCGATCGTCAGCGGGACGTAGCGCGTCAGCCCGGAGTGCAGGACGTCCCAAGGTGCCAGCCCGAGGTGACCACGGACCATGAACGCCAGCGAGACGCCGTACAACACCAGCCCGACGTACAGCTGCGGCAACCGCCGTCCCAGCCGCCCTGCCCGCAGCTGCGCCACGGGACCCAGGTCCGTCAGGCCGGGGCGCGCGGTGGCGATCGTCGTCATGGACTCAGTCTGCGGCAGATTGGCCTTCAATTAAATAGCCAATCGTGAAACAGTGGCCTGCATGGCCCAGTCCACCCCACCCTCGATCAGCGCGTCGCGCATGGCGGCACTCGCGGGCGAGTTCGATCGCAGCCCCGCCTATGCCGGCCTCGCCGAGGCCCTGACCCTGCTGATCGGGGACGGCCGGATCGGGCTCGGCACGCGACTGCCCAGCGAGCGAGCCCTGACCGATGTGCTGGGCGTCTCGCGCACCACCGTCACCCGGGCGTACGCCGCGCTCCGCGACGCGGGGTACGCCGAGGCCCGCCGCGGTGCCGGCACGTTCACCTGCGTGCCCGGCGGCAGGGCCCGCGCCCACGACCGAGCCCTGCTCCCCCGGCCCGGCGACGACCAGGCGATCGACCTGAACTGCGCCGCCGCCTGCGCGCCGGCCGGACTTGCCGCGGCGTACGCCGACGCGGCCGGCGAGCTCCCGGCGTACCTCGGCGGTCACGGGTATTTCCCTGCTGGACTCCCCCAGCTCCAGCAGGCGATCGCGGCGACGTACGACGCGCGCGGGCTCCCGACCGACCCGGAGCAGATCATGGTGACCCCCGGGGCGCTGAGCGCGACCTCGATCGTGGCGCGGGCCCTCACAGGTCGCAGCGATCGGGTCCTGGTGGAATCGCCGGTCTACCCCAACGCGACCGAGGCGATCCGGCACAGCGGAGCGCGGCTGGTGGCTTGCCCCGTCGACCCGGACGGCTGGGACCTCGACGCCGTCGGCGCCGCGCTGCGGGAGAGCTCGCCGACGCTGACCTACCTGATCCCGGACTTCCAGAACCCCACCGGGCACGTGATGAGCGATGGCCAGCGGGAGACCTATGCGGCGCATCTGCGCCGTTCCGGCACCATCGCCGTCGTCGACGAGGCCCACCAGGCCCTGGCTCTGGACGGCCAGGAGATGCCCCTGCCGTTCGCGGCATTCGCGTCCTCGACGGTGACCATCGGTAGCGCCAGCAAGAGCTTCTGGGGCGGTCTGCGGCTGGGCTGGGTGCGGGCGCCGCGCGGCACGATGGAGCGGCTGACCCGGGCCCGGGTCGCGATGGACCTCGGAGCGCCGGTGATGGAACAGCTGGTCCTGACCCGGCTCCTGGCCGACGGCGCGCCGGTCCTGGTCGAGCACCGCCTGCGGCTGCGCGAGCAACGGGACCGGCTCGCTGCCGCGATCCGCGAGCAGCTGCCCGAGTGGCGCTTCCGGCTCCCCGGCGGCGGCTTGTCGGTGTGGTGCGAGCTCCCGGCCCCGCTCGGGACCGCGCTGGCCGCCGAGGCGGAGCGGCTCGGGGTGATCATCGCGCCCGGACCCGTCTTCGCCCACGAGGGCGGGCTCGATCGTTTCGTGCGGATCCCCTGGACCCGGCGTGGTGACGAGCTGGAGGAGGCGGTACGCCGGATTGCCGCCGCCTGGTCCGTCGTACGACGCCGTCAGGGCACTCGGTCCACCGGCCCGGGCCGGGTGATGGTGGCGTGAGAGCACGACCCGTCGGCCGGGTTACTCCGTGACGCAACGCAGGAAAATCGGCCCAAAAGCCTGCATTCCGTCACGGACTATCCCGGCGAGAGCCTCACACCAGGTTGACGGCGCGGACGAAGACGGCGTCGATCGCGTGGTGGATGTCGGCGAGGGTCTCGGCCGGGATCGCTGAGTCGATCGAGAGGGCGACCAGTGCGTTGCCACCCTTGGCGTCGCGGGCGACCTGCATGCCGGCGATGTTGATGCCCGCGTCGCCGAGGATGCCGCCGACCACACCGACCATGCCCGGACGGTCCGCGTAGACGAAGAACGCCAGATGCTCGGTCGGCTCGAGATCGACGTCGAAGCCGTTGACCTCGACCAGTCGCTCCTTCTGGTTGATCCCCACCAGCGTCCCGCTGACCGACACCTGCGAGCCGTCCGCCAGGGTGCCGCGGATCGTGATCAGGTTGCGGTGGTCGGGGCTCTCGGGATCGGTGACCAGGCGTACGGCGGTGCCGCGCTCGGACGCCAGCAGCGGGGCGTTGACATAGGAGACCTGGCTCTCGACGATGTCGGAGAAGACCCCCTTGAGCGCGGCCAGCTCCAGCACCTTGACGTCATAGTCGGTGATCTCGCCGCGCACCTCCACGTCGATCGACTGCGCCACCTCGCCAGCGATGCCGGTGAAGACCCGGCCGAGCTTCTCGGTGAGCGGGATCCCCGGGCGGATGTCCTCGGCGATGACGCCGCCCTGGACGTTGACGGCATCCGGCACCAGCTCCCCGGCGAGCGCGAGCCGCACCGAGCGCGCCACGGCGATGCCGGCCTTCTCCTGTGCCTCGTCGGTGGAGGCACCGAGGTGCGGGGTCGCGACAACGTTCTCGAGCTCGAAGAGCGGACTGTCGGTGCACGGCTCCGCGGCGAAGACATCGAGGCCCGCAGCCGCAATCCGGCCCTCCTTGAGCGCGGCGTACAGCGCAGTCTCGTCGACGATGCCGCCACGGGCCGCGTTGACCAGCACCAGCGACGCCTTGGCCCTGTTCAGCTCCGCCTCCCCGATCAGGCCCACGGTCTCGGGGGTCTTGGGCAGGTGCACGGACATGAAGTCGGACTCGGCGAGGAGCGTGTCCAGGTCGACGAGACGCACTCCCATCTGGGCGGCCCGGCCGGCCTGCACGTAGGGGTCGTAGGCGATGACCTTCATGCCGAACGCCGAGAGCCGCTGGGCGACCAGCACCCCGATCCGGCCGAGCCCGACGATGCCGACGGTCTTCTCGTAGAGCTCGATGCCGGTGTAGCGCGAGCGCTTCCACTCGCCGTTCTTCAGGGCACTGTGCGCCGGCGAGACGTGCCGGGCCGCCGCGAGCATGAGAGCCACGGCGAGCTCCGCGGCCGAGACGATGTTGGAGGTGGGGGCGTTGACGACCATGACGCCCGCCTGGGTCGCCGCCCGCACGTCGACGTTGTCGAGGCCCACGCCCGCGCGGGCGACGACCTTGAGCCGGCTGGCAGCAGCCAGCGCCTCGGCGTCCACCTTGGTCGCGGAGCGGACCAGCAGCGCGTCGGCGTCGACGATCGCCGCGAGCAGCGCGACCCGGTCGGCGCCGTCACAGGTGCGGATCTCGAAGTCCGGCCCGAGAGCCTCGACAGTGGCGGGACTGAGCTCTTCAGCGATCAGCACGACCGGCTTGTGGACGGGCTTGCTCACGATGTGTCCTCGGATGTCGTCGAAGGTGGAGATGACCGCTGACCGGTCGTGCACGACGCTGTGCCCGGACCGTCAACTCTACCCCCACAGGTCCGCGAAAGCCGGGGGTGTCCGCGCCGCGGCAGGCCGACCAACAACCTCGACCTTGCGTCCTGCGACGCCCTCTGGAGCTCCCTGAAGCCCTACGCTGAGGGGATGACGATCGCCGACGAGAAGTACATCTCCTTCACGACCTTCCGGAAGTCGGGCGACCCGGTCAGCACCCCCGTGTGGGTGGTGCCGGTCAGCGACGGCCGGATCGGCTTCTGGACCGCCATGGGCAACGGCAAGACCAAGCGGCTTCGCAACAACCCGGCCGTCACCGTGCAGCCCTCGGACGGCCGCGGCAAGGTCAAGCCGGGCAGCGCCGCGATCACCGGGTCGGCCGAGCTGGTGCAGTCCGGTGCGCTCTTCGACGAGGTCCAGGGGCGGGTCCGCGAGAAGTACGGCTTCATGACAAAGGTGACCAAGGTGCTCGGCACCCTGGGCGGCATGAAGCGCAAGGGCATGACGTACGCCGACACAGTCGTGCTGGTCCGCCTCGACGACTGAGCTGCCGACTCAGGCGAAGAGCGACTGACCGACGTACTCCCCCGGAGCGACGCCCGGCGGCACAGCGAAGAGCGCCGATCCGCTGACCTTGAGATACTCCATCAGTGCGTCGACCTTGGCCATCCGGTTCTGCACCGGGATGAAGTGGGTGCGCGGGTCACGCACGTAGGCCAGGAAGAAGAGCCCGGCGTTGAGACCGCCCAGCGCATCCGTGCCGTCCACGAAGTTGTAGCCGCGGCGCAGCATCCGCACCCCGTTGTTGTGGTCGGGGTGTACGACGCGGACGTGCGCGTCCGTCGCGATGATCGGGCCGTCGGAGCCGGGCATGGTGAAGTCGGGTTCGGTGAACTCGCCTCCACCCGAGAGCGGGGCACCGGTGCCCTTCGTGCGCCCGACGAAGCCCTCCTGGTCGCCGAGCGGCTGGCGGTCCCAGACCTCGATGGTCATGTTGATCCTGCGCGCGACGAGGTAGGAGCCGCCAGCCAGCCAGCCAGCCCCCGGGTCGTCGTCGGCACCGACCCACACGTGGTCGTCGAGCGCGGCGGCCTCCTGCGCCTTGACGTTGGCCGTGCCGTCCTTGAAGCCGAACAGGTTACGCGGGGTCGACTGCTCGGTGGAGGTGGTCGACGTGCGTCCGAAGCCGAGCTGGGACCAGCGCACGGCGACGGTGCCGAAGCCGATGCGGGCCAGGTTGCGGATCGCGTGCACGGCGACCTGCGGGTCCTCGGCGCAGGCCTGCACGCACAGGTCGCCCTCGGAGCGGGCCGGGTCGAGGTTGTCGCCCGGGAAGTGCGGCAGTGCTCGGAGCGCCCCCGGCTGGCGGTCGGCCAGCCCGAACCGGTCAGCGCCCTCGGCGTCCCGGAACAGCGACGGCCCGAAGCCGAAGGTGATGGTCAGACCGCCGGGCGCCAGACCGATCGCCTCGCCGGTGTCGTCGGGTGGCAGGTTGTCCGGGCCGGAGACGGGGCCGATCTGGCCGGCGCCGAGACCACGCGTCATCCGGTCGGCAGCCTCGGTCCACGCCTTCAGCAGCGCGATCAACTGAGCGCGCGACCGCGTGGTCACGTCGAAGGCGGCGAAGTGCAGCCGGTCCTGGGCGGGGGTGACGATGCCGGCCTGGTGCTCACCGCGGAACGGGTAGGTCAGCGGGCCGGCGGGGGCTGGGACCGCCTCGCTGGCCCGACCGGCCAGGAAGGCACCCGCCACCCCGGCGGCCGCCGCACCGCCGCCGATCAGTCCACGCCGGGAGAGGCGCGCGCTCAGGACAGCACCGCCGCCGTGAGTCGGGACAGGGGCTCGCCGAGCGCGTTGACCGCGTCGGCGAGGCGCTTGACCTCGGCGGTCGACAGCTCGTCGTACGACCGGAAGCCGTCGCCGACCCGCTGCTCGTCGAGCAGGTCCTGGAGCGCGTGGAACCGCCCGTCGAGGAGCTCCTTCAGCTCACGGTCCTTCAGCTCGAGGACCGGCTCGAGGACCTCGAAGGCCTCGTGGGCGCCCTCCACGTTGGCCTGGAAGTCCCACAGGTCGGTACGCGACCAGTACTCCTCCTCGCCGGTGACCTTGCCGGTCGCGACCTCCTCGAGCAACGCTCGCGATCCGTTGGCGATCTGGTCGATCGGGAACGACAGCTCGACGATCCGTCCGTCGAGGATCCGGGTGTTGGCGAGCAGGTCGTCGGCGACCAACGCGCGCTGACGCGTGGTGAGGTCGGCGTACTTCTCGGCGCGGGCCGGCCAGAGGTCCTTCTCCATGCGGTGCCAGCCGGTCCACTTCTGGCCCGGCTCGAGGTCGGCCTCGCGAGCGTCCATCTTGGGATCCAGGTCGCCGAACGACTCGGCGACGGTTTCAATGCGCTCCCAGTGGGTGCGCACCACCGGGTACAGGGCCCGCGCGGTCTTGTCGTCCCCGGCCTTGTACGCCGTGACGAACTCCTCCGTGCCGGCCAGCAGCTGCCCGGACTCCTCGTGGACGTAGGTCTGGTAGCGCTGCTCGGCCTCCTCGATCAGGGCGTCGACGTCACCGGCCGCGGACATGTCGACCTTCTCGTCGGACGGGGTCACGGTGAAGGCCTGCCGAATCCCGTCGCCCTTCATGCCGGGCTTGCACACGGCCAGGTAGTCCCCGTCGGCGACGCGGACGACGAGCTGGCGCGTGAGGCCGGGGCCGATGTTCTCGACCTCGCCGATCGTCCGCTCATCCTCTGCGCCGAGGAGATAGAACTCGGTGACACCGGATCCGTCGTTGGTGACGTCAAAGGTGACGGTTCCGGCCGGGGCCTCGCTGGCCGAGATGTCACACCTGCTGTCGGTGGAGCTGACACTCAGGCCGCGGTCGCGGGCCGTGGACGTCGTCGCGTTCTGGGTGCAGCCCACCAGGGCAGGCGCGACCACGAGCAGGGCGGCGGTGATCAGGGGAAGTCGCATCGGGTTCCTTGTCGGGTGAGGGTCAGCTGGCCAGGGCGGGCCGCGGCGCAGCCCGGCGACGTACACCGAGGACGAAGAGCGCCATGGTCGGGATCGCGTAGGCCAGCCACGCGATCGCCTCGAGGTGGGTGGTGACAGGGGAGAAGTTGAAGATGCCCTTGAGCAGGACGGCGTACCAGGCGCCCGGGTCGATGACCGAGGAGACGTCGAACGCGATCGAGTGCAGCCCTGGGAGGAAGCGCGCCTCCTGCAGGTCGTGTACGCCGTAGGACAGGACGCCGGCGGCGACCAGGATGAGGAAGCCACCGGTCCAGGTGAAGAAGCGGCTCAGGTTGATCGAGATCGCGCCGCGGTAGAGCAGGTAGCCGAGCACGACGGCCGTGGCGATGCCGAGCGCGGCGCCGAGCAGCGGCTCCCAGGTGGGCGTGGCCGAGCCGGCCGCCTCGCGGGTGCCGGCCTGGGTCGCGGCCCACAGGAAGAGCGCGGTCTCGAGGCCCTCGCGGCCCACGGCGAAGACGGCGACCAGGGCGAGCGCCCAGCGGTTGCCGTCGGCCGCCCGGTCGATCTGACCGCGCAGCTCGCCGCTCATGCTGCGGGCGGCGCGAGCCATCCAGAAGATCATCCAGGTCACGAAGCAGACGGCGATGATCGACAGGCCACCGCCGATCAGCTCCTGCGCCTCGAAGGTCAGCCCGCGCGGACCGAAGGTCAGCGCTGCGCCGAAGGCGAGGCTGACGCTCACGGCGAGCGCGACGCCCGCCCAGATGCGCGGCAACAGGTGTCGACGCTCGGACTTCACGAGGTAGGCGACGAGGATGCTGACGACAAGTGCCGCCTCGAGGCCCTCGCGCAGCCCGATCAGGTAGTTCGCGAACACGGTGGTTCCTTCAAGGTGAGGGAAGACTTACTTAGGTATCCCTAACCTAACAGGAAGGCACCCTGGAGGCCCAGGCGGCGTGCGTCACACCGGCCGCGGCGACTCAGACGGGGCAGCCGTCAGGGCCGCAGACCTCGCCGTCACCACCGACCACCTCGATCGCCGGGTGGTTGTCTCCCCAGGCACGCTCCAGCACGTCGAGGAACGCGGCAGCCGGCTGCGCGCCGGCGACGCCGTACCGTCCGTCGATGACGAAGAAAGGCACGCCGGTCGCTCCGTACGCCGCGGCCTGGCGGATGTCGGCCTCGACGTCGTCGGCGTAGGAGTCGGTGGCGAGCACCTCCTTGACCCGGACCTCGTCCAGACCCACCCCGGCGGCGACCCGGGCCAGGACGGCGTGGTCGGCAACGTTCTCGGCGCGCAGGAAGTACGCCGCGAGCAGGGCCTCCTTCAGCTCGCCCTGGTGACCGTCGTGCCCTGCCAGGTGCAGCAGGCGGTGGGCATCGACGGTGTTGACCACCTGGGCCTCACCGAGGCGATAGACCAGCCCCTCCTCGGCCGCGACGGCCTCCATCCGGTCGACCATCTGCTGCCCGGCCGCGGGGCCGCCGCCGTACTTGGCGCCCAGGTGCTCGGCGACGGTCTCGGTCGGAACCTCGGGGGACGCGGGGTCGAGCTGGAAGGAGCGCCAGACGAGCTCGACGTCGGAGTTCGGGTGGGCCGTCTCGAAGGTGGCGAGCGCGGACTCCAGCCGGCGCTTGCCGATGTAGCACCAGGGGCAGACGATGTCGGACCAGATCTCGATCTTCATGTGTGGTGGAACCTTCAACCGGGCTTGGTTGTTCCTCCGGAGGACGTTGTTCCACCAGACGACGCTGGCCCGCCCGGGGTCCCGGGCGGGCCAGTGTGCGGTGGCGATGGGTCAGCGTGCAGAGGTGCCTTCGACGTAGTCCGAGTCGTGGCTCTTGACCCAGGCCATCAGCTTGCGGAGCTCGCGCCCGGTGCCCTCGATCGGGTGCTGCTCGCCCTTGGCGCGCAGCGCCTTGAACTCCGGGCCGCCGGCGTCCTGGTCGTCGATGAACCGCTGGGCGAACTTGCCGTTGGTGATGTCCTCGAGGACGGCCTTCATGTTCTCCTTCACCTGGGGGGTGATGACCCGCGGGCCGGAGACGTAGTCGCCGTACTCCGCGGTGTCGGAGACCGACCAACGCTGCTTGGCGATGCCGCCCTCGTACATCAGGTCGACGATCAGCTTGAGCTCGTGCAGGCACTCGAAGTAGGCGACCTCGGGCTGGTAGCCCGCCTCGGTCAGCACCTCGAAGCCGTACTGGACCAGCTGGCTGGCGCCGCCACACAGGACCGCCTGCTCGCCGAAGAGGTCGGTCTCGGTCTCCTCGGTGAAGGTGGTCTTGATGCCGCCGGCACGCAGGCCGCCGATCGCCTTCGCGTAGGAGAGCGCGAGGTCCCAGGTCTTGCCCGAAGCGTCCTTCTCGACGGCGACGAGGACGGGTACGCCGCGCCCGTCGACGTACTCACGACGGACCAGGTGGCCGGGGCCCTTGGGGGCGACCATGAACACGTCGACGCCCTCGGGCGGGGTGATGTAGCCGAAGCGAATGTTGAAGCCGTGACCGAAGACCAGGGTGTCGCCCGGAGTCAGGTTGGGCTCCACGTCGTTGGTGTAGAGCGTGCGCTGGATGTGGTCGGGCGCCAGGATGACGATGACGTCGGCCTCCTCCACCGCCTCGGCGGGGGTGAGGACGCGCAGGCCTTCGGCCTCGGCCTTGGCGCGGCTCTTGGAGCCCTCCGGCAGGCCGATGCGGACGTCCACGCCGGAGTCGCGCAGGGACAGCGAGTGGGCGTGGCCCTGGCTGCCGTATCCGAGGACCGCAACGCTCTTGCCCTGGATCAGGGTCAGGTCCGCGTCGTCGTCGTAGAACATCTCAGCCACTTGGGGCTCTCCTTCGGGTTGTCGTACTAGGTGGGGATCGAGGGGACTTCTCAGGCGTTCCCTGATGTTCCTGGGCGTTGCAACGCTGTGGAACGTCAGGAATCGCCGGTTAACCGGTGATTCCGCCAGCCCTCGTCAGCCCGTCCGGGCGGGAGGGGCGGGGATGGGGACGGGACGCAGGGTGCGTTCGCTGACCGAGCGGGAGCCGCGGCCGATGGCGACCATGCCGGACTGGACGAGCTCGCGGATGCCGAACGGCTCCACGACGCGCAGGAACGAGGCGAGCTTGTCGCTGTTGCCGGTGATCTCCATGGTGATGGCCTCCGGCGCGACATCGAGGATCCGGGCCTTGAAGAGCGTCACGGCGTCCAGGATCTGGCCGCGGGTCTCCGCATCGGCCTTCACCTTGACCAGGAGCAGCTCGCGGTTGACCGACTGGGGACCGTCGAGCTCGACGATCTTGATCACCTCGATCAGCTTGTTCAGTTGCTTGGTGACCTGCTCGAGCGGTGACTCCTCGACGTTGACCACGATCGTCATCCGCGAGATCTCGGGATGCTCGGTTGGCCCCACGGCGAGGGAGTCGATGTTGAACCCGCGGCGGCTGAAGAGCCCGGCGATCCGGGCCAGGACGCCCGGCTTGTTCTCGACCAGGACGCTCAGGGTGTGCTTGCTCATCTCAGTCCCTCACAGGTCGTCTTCGTCGAACTGGGGCGCCAGGTCGCGGGCGTACTGGATCGCGTCGTTGCTCGTCCCGGCCGCGACCATCGGCCACACCATGGCGTCGCGGTGGACCCGGAAGTCGACGACCACCGGCACGTCGTTGATCTCCATCGCCTTGTTGATCGTGGCGTCGACGTCGGCCGGGCTCTCGCAGGCAAGACCGACGCAGCCGTAGGCCTCGGCGAGCTTCACGAAGTCGGGGATCCTCTTCGAGTGCAGGTCCGTGTTGGAGTAGCGCTCGTTGTAG
>JBKJLD010000008.1:0-27736 GCA_046597165.1 Nocardioides sp. | reverse complement strand
TACTTCAAGGACTTCAACTCCGGCGCCATGATCCAGAACATCGTCGACCGGGCCAAGAAGATGGCGATCAAGGACCTGCTCGACCATGACCAGCGCGGGCTGCGAGTCGCGCACATGCTCCAGGCGTGCGTGGACGAGTTCAAGGAGAACGAGGACCTGCCCAACACCACCAACCCCGACGACTGGGCACGCATCTCCGGCAAGAAGGGCGAGCGGATCGTCTTCATCCGCACGCTCGTCACCGGCAAGCAGGGCACCGAGCCGGGCCGCTCCATCGACACGGTCGCCAACACCGGTCAGTACCTCTGATGTGGGTCGCGATCGTCGGAATCGTCATCGTGGTGGGGGTTGTGGCGCTGACCGCGCTGAACTCCCCGGGGCGTCGCAAGCCCTGAGGGGTCGCGGGACCGGTCAGGTCGCGATGGTCGCGCGCCCGAGGTAGCCGTAGCTCCAGGGGCGCAGCGGGGCAGGTCCAGGGAGGTAACGCTGCTCGAGATGCGCGATCTCCAGCCCGGCCGCCTCGAGCAGAGCTGGCATGTCGCGGGTCAGGTGGCAACCGGCGAAGACCCTTCGCTGGAGGGGCTCGAGGCGTCGCTGCCAGGTGGCCACCCCGGCGTCGGGAGCCAGTCCGTGCTCCAGGAAGTGGAAGGTGCCGCCCGGTCGCAGCACCCGACGTACCTCGTCGAGAGCAGCAGCGGCATCGGGAATCGTGCACAGTGTGAACGTCGACAGCGCCGAGTCGTAGGACGCGTCCTCGGCGTCGAGGCGCTGGCCGTCGAGGCCGGTGCGCTCCACGGTGACCAGACTGCGCGCCCGGCGCCTCTCGGAGAGGGCCCAGCCCTCGTCGGCCGGCTCGACAGCGCTGACCGAGGTGACCTCGACGGGGTAGTAAGGCAGGTTCAGACCGCTCCCGAAGCCGATCTCGAGCACCCGGCCGTGCAGTCCGGCACAGGCCGTGGCCCGCAGCTCGCCGATCTCGTGACTGCGCAGCGCCCGGTCGGTGAGGCGCGGCACGATGCGGTCGTCCCAGTAGCCCATGTCGTCTCCTCAACTGGTGTCGTCGGCCCAGCGTAGGCTCAGCGCATGAGTGTGCGTCGGGTCATGGGTACCGAGATCGAGTACGGCATCTCCGTCGTCGGCCAACCTCACGCCAACCCGATGGTGGCGTCCTCCCAGATCGTCAACGCCTACGCGTCGGCGACGGTGAAGGCGCGGCGGGCGCGGTGGGACTTCGAGGAGGAGTCACCGCTGCGGGACGCGCGTGGCTTCGACATGTCCCGCCAGGTCGCCGACGCCTCGCAGCTCACCGACGAGGACATGGGGCTGGCCAACGTCATCCTCACCAACGGCGCCCGGCTCTACGTCGACCACGCGCACCCTGAATTCTCCACTCCTGAGTGCACCAACCCGCTCGACATCGTCCGGTGGGACAAGGCGGGCGAGCAGGTGATGCTCGACGCCCAGCGGCGCGCTGCGCTGCTTCCGGGCGGCGCGGCGATCACGCTCTACAAGAACAACACCGACAACAAGGGCTCGTCCTACGGCGCCCACGAGAACTACCTGATGCGGCGCTCGACGCCCTTCGCCGACATCGTGCGGCACCTGACGCCGTTCTTCGTCAGCAGACAGGTCGTCTGCGGCGCCGGCCGGGTCGGCATCGGCCAGGACGGTCGCGACCACGGGTTCCAGATCAGCCAGCGGGCCGACTTCTTCGAGGTCGAGGTCGGGCTCGAGACGACGCTCAAGCGGCCGATCATCAACACCCGTGACGAGCCGCACGCCGACCCGGAGAAGTACCGCCGCCTGCACGTGATCATCGGCGACGCCAACCTGGCCGAGGTCTCGACGTACCTCAAGGTGGGCACCACCGCACTCGTCCTGGCGATGATCGAGGACCGGTTCCTCGGCAGCGACTTCCGTATCGACGGGCCGGTCGCGACGCTGCGGGCGGTCTCGCACGACGCGACCCTGACCGAGCTGATCACACTGCGCGACGGGCGCAAACTCACGGCGGTGCAGCTGCAGCTGGAGTACCTCGACCTGGCCCGCAAGTACGTCGAGGACCGCCTGGGTGATGACGCCGACCCGCAGACGCTCGACGTACTGGCCCGCTGGGAGTCCGTGCTCGGCCGGCTCGAGCGCGACCCGATGCTGTGCGCCACGGAGCTCGACTGGGTCGCGAAGCTCAAGCTGCTCGAGCAGTACCGCGACCGCGACGGGCTGGCCTGGGACGACGCCAAGCTCCAGTTGATCGACCTGCAGTACGCCGACATCCGCCCCGAGAAGGGGCTCTACCACCGGCTGGTCGCCAAGGGCCGGATGGAACGGCTGCTCGACGACCACACCGTCGAGCTGGCAATGCATGACCCGCCGGAGGACACGCGGGCCTACTTCCGCGGTCGCTGCCTGGAGAAGTACGCCGACGATGTGGCCGCCGCGTCCTGGGACTCGGTGATCTTCGACCTGCCTGGGCGCGAATCGCTGCAACGGGTGCCGACCATCGACCCGATGCGAGGCACGCGGGCCCACGTGGGGGCCCTGCTGGACCGCTGCGACACCGCCGAACAGCTCTTCTCCGCGCTCACCCGCTGAAATTCCCGCGCCGGTCCGCTCCCGCGGGCCCACCCACTGGATAGGGTCGGGGCATGGCACAGGAACAGAAGCAGCCGAAGAAGTCCTCCGAGACCGAGGAGACCACCCAGGCCGTCCCGGAGACCGACCTCGCCGAGCGCAAGGGATCGATGGACGACGACGTCGACTCCATCCTCGACGAGATCGACGACGTCCTCGAGACCAACGCCGAGGACTTCGTGAAGTCGTTCATCCAGAAGGGTGGCCAGTGACGGACTCGCCGCGACTGCCGGCGGCGTACCTCATGCCGGGGACGTCGTCGTTCAGCGACTTCCTGGGCGCCGAGGCGCCGGACCTGTTGCCGTCGCGCCGTGCGGTTCCCCAGGGCCAGGCGGGCGATCTCGCCCCGCACGGCACCACGATCGTGGCGGCCACCTTCCCCGGCGGGGTGGTGATGGCCGGTGACCGTCGGGCCACGATGGGCAACATCATCGCCCAGCGCGACATCCAGAAGGTCTTCCCGGCCGACGAGTTCTCCGCGGTCGGCATCGCCGGCACCGCCGGGCTCGCGGTCGAGATGGTGCGGCTCTTCCAGACCGAGCTCGAGCACTACGAGAAGATCGAGGGCACCACGCTGTCGATGGACGGCAAGGCCAACCGGCTGGCGGCCCTGATCCGGTCCAACCTCGGCATGGCGATGCAGGGTCTGGCGGTCGTGCCGCTCTTCGCCGGCTACGACCTCAACCACTCGATGGGGCGGATCTTCAGCTACGACGTCACCGGCGGCCGCTACGAGGAGACCGCGTTCCACTCGGTCGGCTCCGGCTCGCTGTTCGCCCGGGGCTCGCTGAAGAAGCTCTACCGTGCCGACTTCACCGCGGAGCAGACCGTGCAGGCCGTCGTGGAGGCGTTGTACGACGCCGCCGACGACGACTCGGCCACCGGCGGGCCCGACGTGACCCGGCGGATCTTCCCGGTGGTCCAGGTGATCACTGCCGAGGGTGGCCACCGGATGCCCGACGACGAGGTCGCCGCGATCGCCGACCGGGTGATCGCTGGCCGGATGGACCGTCCCGACGGGCCCGGCGCCCCGCTCGACGGTGGGGGGAACTGACATGAGCATGCCGTTCTACGTCTCGCCCGAGCAGCTGATGAAGGACCGGGCCGACTTCGCGCGAAAAGGGATCGCCCGCGGGCGCTCCGTGGTCGTCGTGCAGTACGCCGGCGGGGTTCTCTTCGTCTCCGAGAACCCCTCGCAGGCGCTCCACAAGGTCTCCGAGATCTACGACCGGATCGCCTTCGCCGCGGTCGGTCGCTACAACGAGTTCGAGAACCTGCGCATCGCCGGGGTCCGGCTCGCCGACATGCGGGGCTACGCCTACGACCGGCGCGACGTCACCGGGCGCGGCCTGGCCAACGCCTACGCCCAGACCCTCGGCACGATCTTCTCCAGCGGGGGCGAGAAGCCCTACGAGGTGGAGCTCTTCGTGGCCGAGATCGGTGACGATGCGGCCGACGACCAGATCTACCGGTTGACCTACGACGGTCAGGTCGCCGACGAGCACGGGTACGCCGTCATGGGTGGCGCCGCCGACACGGTCGCGTCGTACCTCAAGGAGCACTACACCGAGGGCAGCTCGCTCGACGAGGCCGTGCGGCTCGCGGTGTCCGCCCTGGGACACAGCGAGACCGCCGACCGGGTCATTCCGGACGAGGACCTCGAGGTGGCCGTGCTGGACCGCACCCGCACCCAGCCGCGCAAGTTCCGCCGGATCAGGCCGGCGCAGATCGCCGAGCTGCTGGGGGACCGGGGTCCAGGGACGCACGCGGAGCCCGAGTCCGTCTCGGCGCCCGCCGAGCCCGACGCCGACGAGCCCCCGACGGCTCCGCCGCTGGCATGACACGCTCCGATGCCGACCGCGCGTGGCGCCCGGTCGGTGAGGACCGTGCGGTCTACTCGGGGTTCGTGCGCGTCGTGCAGCGGACCCTGCGGCTGCCGGACGGCCGCGAGGCGGTGTGGGACATGCTCGACACCCGGGCCTCGGTCGCGGTGCTGCCGCTGACGCCGTCCGGGCGCGTGGTGTGCGTGCGCCAGTACCGTCCCGGTCCGGCTCGTGTGGTGCTGAGTCTTCCGGGTGGGCTGATCGACGCGGGTGAGGATGCGGCCGTGGCCGCCGAGCGCGAACTGCGTGAGGAGACCGGCTACGCCGCCGCCTCGGTCGAGGTGGTCGCCTCGACCATGCCCAACAACGCAACCCGGCCCCGCTGGGCCGCGGTCGCCCACGGGTGCGTGCCGGCGTACGACCAGGCGCTGGACGAGTTCGAGGACTGCGAGCCGGTCGAGCTCGAGCTCGCCGAGCTGCGGTCCGAGCTGCGGACGGGCCGGATGGCCGCCACCGAGCAGACGTATCTCGCGCTGGATCATCTGGGGCTGCTCTGAGCCGTGAGGTCGTGCTGGAAAAGGATCGCCTGCTGCTCAGAGCGCCGCACCGCGGCTCGATGCGGACGGACGGACCACGCTCGGAGCCTTCTAGGAGGCGATCCGCGGCAACCAGCCTTCGTCAGTCGGCTGGTTGGCGGTCGAGCGGAAGACGGCTGGCGACGTCCTCGGCTACTGCGGCTTGATCGACAGCGGACACGAGTTGGACTGGGCGGGGTTGTCCGGGTGTCAGCGGCTGTAGGCGTCTGTCCGGGACTGGAACACCGCCTCTAGGCGGGTGCTGAGGAAGCTCGAATTCATCGAGAGCTGAGTGCACGTCTATGGGATGGGGACTCCCCACTGAGAGACGTCAAAGACTTTACTTTCGGGGTGGTGCAGAACCCCGGTTTTCGGGGTTGGACTGTCGGTGGCGGGTGGTGGGATGGGGTCATGTTCGTCACCGATCTCACGGGTCTGCCGGTCGTGGTTGCGAGCCTGGATGCGGACTGGTTGCTGCAGTTGGTGCAGGACACCGAGGTCCGTGATCGTGAGGCTGCCCGGGCGAAGTTGCGGTTGGCGGTGCGGTGGTGTGAGCTGCACCCCGCGACCTCGGAGTCCGGGGTGGCGACGTGGGGCGAGACCCGGCTCCCCGAGCTCGAGAAGGACGAATCGCTCGGTGGTGAAGGCACCCCGCTGGTGGCGGCGTTCACCCCGGAGCCGTTCGCTGCCGCACTCGGGGTTTCCCCACTCAGTGGCATGGGTCTGCTGGCCGATGCGTTGGATCTGGTGCACCGGTTGCCCAGGATCTGGGCGCGGGTCGAGTCGCTGGCCATCCCGGCGTGGAAGGCCCGCCGGGTCGCCCAGGCCACCCACGCGTTGTCATTGGCGGCCGCAACCTATGTGGACACCCACCTCGCGGACCGGATCGAGACGTGTGGGGCTGCCACGATGGAGCGGGTGGTCGCGATGGCGATCGCGAAGTTCCACCCCGAGATGTTGGCCAAGCGGGAGAAGAACGGCCGGGCCGGGTGGCACGTCAAGGTGACCCACCCGAGGGCCGGAGAGTTCGCGGGCACCTCGTTCCTCGAAGCATCGGGTGACTCCCTGGACCTGGCCAAGTTCTACGACCTCGTCTGTGAACAGGCCGCCACGTTGGGTGCGTTGGGTGACACCGAGTCGTTGGAGGTCCGCAAGGCCAAAGCCCTCGGCGTGGGGGTGTCAGATCTTCTGTGTAAGGGATCGGTCCATCTGAAAGGAACATGATGGATCTCGTGACCGACGAACAATCTGATCGTCGTGGCTCTGACGTTGCTGCTGAGATGGCGGCGTCTGGAGCCCTGGACGACATCTTCGCCCGCATCGATGAGGGCGATCTGGAGCTGACCGGCGATGGCGGCTTCATCCCTGGTCTGATCAAGGCCGCGCTCGAGCGCGGTCTGCAGGCCGAGCTGTCCGATCATCTGGGCTACGAGAAGGGCTCGGCCGAGGCGTCGCTGTTCGCCAACTCCCGCAACGGCGCCACGCCCAAGACGATGGCCTCCCAGGTGGGCGAGGTGCCGCTGGACGTCCCGCGGGACCGGGACGGAACGTTCGTCCCGCGGCTGGTCCCGAAGGGCTCACGCCGGCTCGGTGGGCTCGACGAGATGATCATCAGCCTCTATGCGGGCGGGATGACGCTCCGAGACATCCAGCACCACCTCGCGACCACGATCGGCACCGACCTCTCGCACGAGACGATCAGCAAGATCACCGACGAGATCGGCGAGGAGATCTTGGCCTGGCAGCGGCGGCCGCTCGAGTCGCTCTACCCGGTGATCTACCTCGACGCGCTGGTGGTGAAGGTCCGTGACGGCGCGCACGTGATCAACAAGGCCGCGCACATCGCGGTCGGCGTCGACATGGACGGCATCAAGCACGTCCTGGGCATCTGGATCCAGGCCACCGAGGGCGCGAAGTTCTGGGCCGGCGTCTGTGCCGACCTGGCCAACCGCGGCGTCCGCGACGTGCTGATCGTGTGCTGCGACGGGCTCACCGGTTTCGCCGAGGCGATCGAGGCGACCTGGACACAGGCGACCGTGCAGACCTGCACCGTGCACCTGATCCGGGCCGCGATGCGGTTTGTGAACTACAAGGACCGCAAGGCCATCGCGAAGGCGTTCAAACCGATCTACACCGCCGCGGACGCCGACGCCGCACGGGTCGAGTTCGACACGTTCAAGACCACGCCACTGGGTCAGAAGTACCCGCACGCGATCGCGACCTGGGAAGCCGCGTGGGAGCGGTTCATCCCATTCCTGGCGTTCCCTCCCGAGCTGCGCCGGGTGATCTACACGACGAACTCGATCGAGTCGTTGAACTACCAGCTGCGCAAGATCATCAAGAACCGCGGCCAGTTCCCCAACGACACCGCGGTGATCAAGCTGCTGTGGCTATCGATCTGCAACATCGAGGACAAGCGAGCACGCGAACGCGAGAAGGAACGCGGCAAACCCGCCGCCGAGCGCAAGGCCAAACCACGCCTCGTCGAGGGCCAGGTCGTCACCAACTGGAAGCAGGCCCTCGAGCAGCTCGCCCTGGCCCACCCCGACCGCATCAACCCCCACCTGAAATGACCGGCCCTTACACAGAAATCTTGACAGGCTCCCGCCGACCAGGCACGGCGGCTGGCGTGCGAGGCCGGGATCATCCCCGCCGTCCTCGGCGGGAAGTCCCAGGTGTTGGACCTGGGCCGCAAACGCCGGTTCCACACCGAACCCCAACGCATCGCCCTGGCCATCCAACAGGGCGGCTGCACCGCCCAGGGCTGTGACTGGCCGCCCGGGATGTGTCACGCCCACCACGAGATCGCCTGGTCCAGGGGTGGCCCCACCAGCGTCAAACAGGGCCGACTGCTCTGCCCACGCCACCACGCCAGAGCCCACGACCCGACCTACACCATGGCCAAGCTCCCCGGCGGCAAGGTCGCCTTCACCAGACGGCCCTAGAGAGATCGGAGGAGACTGATGCTGCCTCGGGTCAGCTGGCCGGCGCCGTCGGGGGTGCCGAAGCAGCTGCACCTCGACTTCACGGTGCCGAACCGCACCGAGCTCGAGCGTCAGCGTGGGCGCGCAGAGGAGCTAGGGGCCGTCCTGCTGCTCGATCGCACCGATGAGGCCGGGGAACCGCTCTGCACCTTCTTCGCGTGAGCGCGCTCAGATGTCGATCACCAGGCGGACGGTGACGACGTCACCCAGCTCGATCGCCTCGGCCTTCCGCACCACGGACTTCAGCGGCACGATGTAACCGCCGTCCTTGGGCCACAGCGAGGTGGTGTACTCCGTGCCCCCGATCCGGACGGAGACCGGGATCATCCCCCAGCCGTAGGTCACCGCCGCCGAGGCAGCGGTCAACAGCTCGCAGTCGTCTTCGGGCACGCTCACGAAGTGCCAGGGTGACGGCCCCTTCCAGAACCAGACCTCGCCGCTGAACTCGAGCTCCATGTGGTCCTTCCGTCGCGTCCAGCTGGCTCAGCGGGCGGCGAGCACCCGCACGGGCATCGTGTAGCGGGTCGGCACCGAGGCGGTCGAGCGCAGGTGAACGTTCTGGAGCAGGCCGATCGCGAGCATGCCCGCGAACATCGAGCTGCCGCCGTACGACACGAACGGCAGCGGCACCCCGGTGACCGGCATGATGCCGAGGCACATACCGATGTTCTGAAACGCCTGGAAGCCGAACCAGCAGGCGATGCCGGCGGCCGCGACCCGACCGAAGACGTCGTCGGTGTGGGCCGCGATCGACAAGGCCCGCCAGATGACGATGCCGAGCAGGGCGATGACCAGGCCCGCGCCGACCAGGCCGAGTTCCTCGCCCGCGACGGTGAAGATGAAGTCTGTGTGCTGCTCGGGCACGAACCCCGCCCGAGTCTGTGACCCGTGGAAGAGCCCTTGTCCGAAGAGGCCGCCGTTGCCCACCGCGATCCGGGCCTGCTCGACGTTGTAGCCCGCGCCCCGGGGATCGAGGTCCGGGTTCGTGAACGCGAGGAACCGGTCCACCTGGTACTGCTTGAGGAAGCCGGCCGCCACGGCGGCCACAGCGGTGGTGACCCCGCCTCCCGCCAGCAGGACCAGCCACCGACGCGGCGCCCCGGAGACCGCGAGCACCCCGAAGACGGACGCCGACAGGACGAGCATCGTGCCGAGGTCCGGCTGGAGCATGATCAGCGCGGCCGGCAGCCCCGCGATCAGCAGCATCCCGATGACCTCGGTGCTGCCGACCTTGTTGCGCCAGCGACCTTCCGCCCGCTCGGCGACGATGAGGGCCATGCCGATCACGACGGCGAGCTTGGCGAACTCCGACGGCTGGATGGAGAGTCCACCGAGCTGGAGCCAGGAGCGTGACCCGTTGATGGTGCTGCCCATGGTCAGGACCAGGGCGAGCCCCGCGACCGAGGCGAGGTAGACCAGCGGAGCCAGGATCCGCACCCAGCGGTGGTCCGTGGCCATGACCATCACAAGCAGGACCATGCCGATGGCCACGTTGACCAGCTGCTTCTTGAGGTACGCCGACGGGTCACCGAGCGTGAGGTCGTCACGGTGCGAGGTGGCCGACCAGACGAGCAGCCCCCCGAGGCTGACCAGCGCCAGGACCGCCAGCATCAGGATCCAGTCGAGACCGGGCGCCCGCAGCGCGGGACGGGCGGATTGGCGGGTGCTCATCGGTTCCTCCGGGCGGGGGGCAGGATCGAGCCGTCCTTGGCGAAGGTGGGCAGCCCAGCAGGCGGCGTCGTGCCGGGGATCGCGGACTGCCTCGGGTGCACGTCCATGCCGTCGATCCCGTAGAGCGATTCCCAGATCGCGCGCACGGCCGGCCCCGAGGTCCCGGAGCCCGTCCCGGCCTGGCTGACCATCATGATCACCACGTAGTTCTCGTCATAGGTCGCAACCCAGGAGGTGGACTGCTTGCCGTAGACCTCGGCCGATCCGGTCTTGCCGCGGATGTGGACCTGGTCGAGCGGGAACCCACCGAACTTCCAGGCCAGGGTGCCGACCCGGGGGGTCCCCTGCAGGGCGGTGTCGACGTACTTCAGGCTCGCGGCGGAGGCGTCGACCTTGCCGGCGACCTTCGGTGCGAACAGCCTGAGCACCTGACCGTCCGAGCTGACGACCGCCTTGGCGATCCGCGGCTCGTAGAGCGTGCCCCCGTTGGAGATGGCGGCATAGGCCCGGGCCAGCTGCAGCGGCGTGACGATGGTGTCGCCCTGGCCGATGGCGTAGTTCACGGCGTCGCCGGCCCGGTAGTAGCTGCCCTCGAGGCAGAACTCGTGGGCGAAGACATGCAGGAAGTCCCGGCGACCGTTGGCGTGCTGGTCGATCTTGCAGTAGTAGCTCTTCATCGCCTTGTAGTAGGACAGCTTCCAGTGCCGGTCGGCGATCCGTCCGCTGGCTTCGCCCGGCAGGTCGATGCCGGTCTCGGAGCCGAACCCGAACTTCTTGGCCTCCTCGACCAGCGGGTCGCGGGCGTCCACGTTGGTCGGGTCCGAACCGTACTTCTGCCAGAAGTGGAAGCCGACGCGGTAGAAGAACGTGTCGCACGACAGCTGGAGCGCCCGGTCGAAGCCGATCATCCCGTAGGAGGCCGACTCGTAGTTCTTGAACCAGCGGTTGCCGACCTGGAACCCCGACGAACAGTCCAGCCGGGTGTCGGTGGTGTAGCCGTTGTTGAGAGCCCCGACCGCCATGATCGGCTTCCACGTCGACCCGGGCGCGAACTGGCCCTGGGTGGCGCGCGCGAGCAGCGGGGTGCCGGCCTTCTCGGAGTAGAGGCGAGCCAGCTGCTTCTTGGTGATCCCACCGACCCAGACCGACGGGTCGTACGTCGGCTGGCTGGCCATCGCGACGATCCGGCCGGTCTTTGCCTCCATCACGACCACGGCCCCGGAGTCGGCCTTGTAGTTGCGGTGGGTGACCTTGTCGTAGGTCTGGCGGGCCAGCTGGATCGTGTCGGCGAGCTGTCGCTCCACCACCCCCTGGACCTTCGCGTCGATCGAGGTGACCAGGGTGTCTCCCGGGCGCCCTTCGACCTCGCTGTCGTTGCCGAGCACGCGGCCCATCGAGTCGACCGCGACCCGCTTGTAGCCCGGCATCCCCCGCAACCAGCTGTCGTACTGCTTCTCGACCCCGGCCCGGCCCACCGCCGAGGCGCCGTTGACCGAGCGGTCCCCGTCGGCCTGGGCCTGGTCGTACTCGTCCTTGGTGATCGGGCTGAGGTAGCCGAGGACGTGGGCGAGATTGACGCCGAAGGGGCGCGGGTAGGCCCGCACACTCTGCTGCTCGGCCAGCACCGAGGGGTAGTCCTCGGGCTGCTCGAGGATGCGCAGTGCAGTCGCCTGCTTCACGTCCGTGGCCACCGGGACCGGCTGGTAGGGCGAGCCGTTCCAGCAGACGCCCACCACGCTGCCCGGGTCCCCACACGTCGTGAGCCGCTTCTTGATCCGGCCGGCCGACTGGCTGACGACCTCCGCCAACCGCCCGACGAGGACCTCGCGCTGGTGCCCGGACATCTTGTCGAGCATGGTGCGGTCGACCGAGACCACCCAGGAGGTGCGGTTGGCGACCAGGGGGCGGCCCATGTCGTCGACGATCAACCCGCGCTGCGGCTGGACGACGATCTCGCGGGCCGACTGGGAGGCGGCCTGGGCGTGGTACTCCTCGCCGCCGACGACCTGGAGGTAGTAGAGCCGCACGAAGAGGGTCACGAACAGGGAGAACACCAGTGCCTGGATCACGACGAGCCGCAGCCGGCTCCGGGTCGCGGAGGCCGAGGGACCCCTGCGTGGCGACGTCGCCATCACGCCGTCCGGGCAGGCGCGAGCCGTTGGAACATCGCCATCACCGGTGGCAGCACGAACGGCGTGAGCGCGATGTCCCACAGCACCGCGACCAGGATCACCTGGAGCAGGTCGGGGATCGACATCGAGGGGTCCCGCAGGAGCAACCCGCTCAGGGCGAAGACCGAGGTGCCCACGAAGGACGACGCGGCCACGGTCGCCACGACGGCCATGGCGGTCGGCCGGGACTCCTGGCGCACCCGCCCGGCGACGTAGCCGACGACGACCAGCGCCAACGCCCAGCGCCCCGCGACGTGGTCGGCCGGCGGCGCGAGGTCGAGCGCCACCCCGGCGACGAAGCCCAGGACGGCGGCGAACTGCGGTCCACGGGTCAGCGCGGCACCCACGACGACCAGCAGGCACAGGTTGGGGACGATTCCTTCCCAGGCCAGGTGTGGGAAGACCGAGACCTGGAGGACCAGGGCGACGGCGACCGCGACGACGGCCGTCAAGGGGCGGAAGATGCTCATCGCAGGCTCCCGTCGGCTTCGATGACGGCGCGGTCGCTGGTGGTGCCGGAGGGCACCACCACGCCGACCAGGTCGAGCGAGCCGAAGTCGACGTACGGCTCGATGACGGCGTGCTGGGAGGTCTCGCGCAGTGAGCTGAAGACGCTGGTGACGCGGCCGACCGGGATCCCGGAGACGTACGGCGCGCCGTCGCGACTGCCCCAGGTGACCACGGAGTCGTTGCGTGCGGGGACGACCGAGTCGTCGATCAGCTCGAGGTCCAGCCGGCCCTGCTTGCCCAGGTCACCGCGGCCGTGGAGGAAGCCGACCTCCATGCTGCGACCCACCCGCCCGCCGACCACGGAGGCCGCATCGAGGATCAGCAACACTGTGGCGGTGGTGCGGGTGACCCGCAGGATGCGGCCGACCAGACCGTCGTTGTTCAGGACGGTCATGTCGGGGGTGAGCCCGGACTGCGAGCCGGCGTCGATCGTCACGGTGCGCGAGAACGACTGGGCCGCTCCGACGCCGACGACCCGGGCAGGAACCAGGGCATAGCCGAGGTCATCGGCGGCCGCCGTCAGTCCGTCGAACTCGGCCAGGCGGTTGCGGTCGTAGTCGACGGTGGCGATCTGGGACCTCAGCTGCGAGTTCTCCGCCTCGAGCTTCGCCAGGTCGCCCCGCAGGGCGTCTCGCGAGCGGAACCACTGGGGCACCGCGGTGAACGGTCGGACCGCACCCGCCGCCCCGGTCTCGATCGGGCCGAACACCTCGCCGAAGGCCCGCCGGGCGGGCTCCATCGGCGAGTCGCTGCCGCCGTGGTAGTCGAGAGTGATCAGGGTGAGGCAGGCGAGCAGGAGCGCCACCATGAGCGAGCGGGAGGGCCGAGAGCGGTCGTCGAGCCGATCGAGACCTCGCCAGCGCTTCTCGCGGTCCATCAGAAGCGCCGGGGTTCGGACACGAGCACCTGCTGGAGCGCCTCGAACTCCTCGACACACTTGCCGGCACCCAGCGCCACCGAGCTGAGGGGGTGCTCGGCAACATGGACCGGCATGCCGGTCTCGTGGCGCAACCGCTCGTCGAGACCACGCAGCAGCGCACCGCCGCCGGTGAGCACGATGCCGCGGTCCATGATGTCGCCGGCGAGCTCGGGCGGGGTCTGGTCCAGGGTGGCCCGGACGGCGTCGACGATGGCGTGCAGCGGCTCCTCGATGGCCTGGCGGACCTCGGAGCTCGAGACCACCACGGTCCGGGGCAGTCCGGAGATCATGTCGCGGCCGCGGATCTCGGCCTCGGGCTCGTCGGGCAGCGGGAAGGCGGAGCCGAGCGTCATCTTGACCTCTTCGGCGGTCCGCTCCCCCAGCATGAGGGAGTACTCCTTCTTCATCCAGGCCACGATGGCGGCGTCGAGCTCATCGCCCGCCGTGCGGATGGACAGACTGGTGACGATGCCCCCGAGCGAGATCACCGCGACCTCGGTGGTCCCCCCGCCGACGTCGACGACCATGTTGCCGGTCGCCTGGTGGACCGGCAGGCCGGCGCCGATGGCGGCGGCCATCGGCTCCTCGATGATGAAGACCTGACGAGCCCCGGCCTGGTAGCCGGCCTCCTTCACGGCCCGCTGCTCGACGGCGGTGATGCCGCTCGGGACGCAGATGACCATGCGGGGCTTGGCGAAGTAGCGGCGTCGGTGGACCTGCTGGATGAAGAAGCGCAGCATCTGCTCGGTCGCCTCGAAGTCGGCGATGACGCCGTCCTTGAGCGGCCGGATGGCGGTGATGTTGTCGGGGGTGCGCCCGATCATCCGCTTGGCCTCGTGGCCGACCGCGAGGATCTCGCCAGTGGTGGAGTTCAGCGCGACGACGCTGGGCTCGTCGAGAAGGACCCCCTTGCCCCGGACGTAGACCAACGTGTTGGCGGTGCCGAGGTCCACGGCCATGTCCCGGCCGATGAAGCTGTTCGCCATGTGCTGCCGCCTTGGTGCCACTGATGAGGAAGTGACACAAGGCTAGGTAGCGCGGGCGGCCCGATCCGGCAGGACACGCGGCAGGCCACGCCCGAGTTGGCCGCCGGGACCGCTCAAGCGCCCCCCGGAGGGTCGGGCCGACGGATGAACTCCGGGTCGACGGGCGGGCCGTACCAGGGGTCGTGCCGGGGGCCGGCCAGGCCGACCGAGCCGTAGTGGCCGACCACCACCTCGCTGAGGTTGTGCAGCGACTCGCTGCCCGGATCGAAGTAGCGCTGGTGGTCGTCGAGGCTGGTCAGCCACGCCCGGTGGACGTCCTCGGCGCGGAACCGGACCGCCCCGAACCCGTCGGAGCTCGGGTCGACGCCCAGCCCCCCGCCGCCAGTCACCGAGTCGGTGCTCACCCACCCCCGGTCCCCCAGCCAGGACACCGGGTCCCGGCTGGCCGAGCCGACCCACACGTGCCCGGGGGCGAGCCCGAGGTCAGCGGCGTGGTGGGTGCCACCTCCGGCACCTGGGCTGCCCACGAGGACGAGGTCGTCGGCGCGCAGGTAGTGGTCGTACGCCGCCAGCGCGGCCGTGGTCGAGCCGTAGCTGTGGCCGATGACCGTGAGGTGGGCGGGTGGACCGGTGTGCTCGGCGCGGAGCCCGTCGACAGCGTCCGCCAGGTGGTCGCCCCCGACGGCGGCGAGGTACTCCCCCGTCACCCCGGCGGCGTCCCAGCCCTCCCCCCAGGGCACGTTGTCGGGAGCGTCGTAGCCGATCCAGCTGAGCACGGCGTCCGCCCCGCTGCCGTCGAGGCAGCGGACCGATTCGTAGAGCGTGCGGACCCGCTCGGCCTGGAAGGGCGCGCTCTCGGCGTCGGTGCCGAACCCGGGGACGACGACGGAGACGTGGTGGGCGCTGTCGAGGTCGCCGGCCGCAACCGCGACGGCGCCGTCACCCCCGAACGCGGCCGGCTCGTAGAGGTAGAGCTGGGCCCCAACGGGCTCCCGCGTCACCGGGTCGAGTCCGGAGCGGATCGTGGCGACGGCGTCCCGGGCGGCCCGGGCGTTCTCCAGCCACAGCTGCTCGTCAGGCGTGAGCAGCCCCTGGTCCTCGAGGTTCTGCCAGGCCGCGAGGTCGCGCTCCAGCGAGACGGTGTTCGCGGCGTCCCGCGCCCGGGCCGGGATGCCGTCGAGGTTGCCGATGGCGCCGGGCGACGCCGCCATCACGGCCAGCTGGGCCGCGGCAGAGAGTCCCACCCACCAGGCGTGGACCTCCGTCGCCGTGGCCCCGGCGCCGGGGCGGGTGGCCAGCGCGGCGTCGGCGGGGTCGGCGCTGCCGGCGTAGCGCTGCTCCACCCGGTCCAGGGTCAGGACCCGTTCAAAGGACCGGTTCATCGCCGCCTCCTCGGCGGCGAGCTCGCTCGCCCAGCCGGCGGCGTCGACCGCGAGCCTTGCGACCAGGCCGGCCACGTCGTCACACCGGGCCAGGAAGGCCACCTGCTGCTCGTCCGGAACTAAGGGCGCCTCCCGGTGGAGCCGGTCAACCTCGCCCGCGAGATGGGCCCGGAGCTCCTCGAGCCCGGCGAGCCGGGCGCGCAGCCGGGCCAGGTCGTCGGCATGGGCGGCGGCGCGGTGGGCCACCTCGCGCAGCGCGAGCGACATCACGTCGGCCCGTTGTCCATCGGCTCCGGTCGCGTCGCGGTAGGCGTCGGCCGACACCCCGGACCAGTCCGGGAGCCGGGCGGCACCTCGCGCAAAGCTGCCGAAGTCGTCGAGCTGGGCGGACGCGGCGAGCAGTTCCGAGGCGAAGCCGCCGACCACGGCGGGGTCCGCCTCGAGCCGGGGCAGCTCGGGCGGTGCCACCGGGAGGCCCGGGCCAGCGATCATCGCCGCTCCCCCGTCGCGATGCGGAGCCAGTCCACGGCGAGGCCGGCGCCGCGGTCGGCCGTCAGCAGCTGGTCGAGGGCCGTCCGCAACCCGTCGGCCCGGGCCTCACATCCCTCCGCCAGCTCGGCGGTGTGCTGCTGCCAGGCGGCCACGAAGCGGAGCGCGGCCCCGGCGACCGTCGGCGTGAAGCCGGACAGCGGAGCCGCCCCGATCTGCCGCGAGGCGGCCTGGAGGTCGAGGTGCTGCTCGTCCCACGCGCGCGCGACCCGGCCGATCGCGAAGGGGTCGACGACCAGGGAGTCCGTCATGACCGGCCGCGCACCAGGTCACGGGCCGTCGCGGAGCCGACGGCGAGCGGCATGCTCGCCACCTCGACGACAAGCGCACGGGTGGCCGCGGCGTACGTCGCCCGCAGCCGCAGGTCTCCGCCACGGCCGACCAGGCTCGCCACGGCCCCGGCCCGGAGGTGCACCTCCCAGCCGTCGCCCGCACCCACCCCGGCGAGCCGGTCGAGGACCGTCGCGTCCTCGGCGCAGGACTCGACCAGGCGGGCCGTGGCCACGACGGTGCCGGGGTCCGGGCCGAAGCCGAGCCTGGTGCCGGTCTCGCTGGCGAGCCCGGCGCCGGCTCCGAGCAGTGCGGCCGTCCGCGCCGCTTGCTCGGCGGCTGCGGCAACACAGCTAGCGTCAAGATGCTCCGGCCTGCGGGCCGGCTCCGGCGGCAGCAGCACCAGATCGACGTCGGGGTGCCGACCTCGCAGCGGCGCGAAGAACGGGTCGTCGGGCGGGCTGCCGGCGGGTGGGGGCTCCATGGCAGGAGACTCCCCCGCGCCGGCGACCGGGAAACCGACGCGTCAGCCGGCTGTGGAACGGGCGCGAGCCCCGGTCAGAGCTGGGGGAACCAGAGGGCCATCTCGCGCTCGGCGGACTCCGGGGAGTCGGAGCCGTGCACGAGGTTCTCCCGGTTCGACAGTGACAGGTCGCCGCGGATCGTGCCGGGCGCGGCCTTGCGGCCGTCGGTCGCGCCGTTGACGGCCCGAACCACCTCGATCGCCTCGTCGCCCTCGAGCACCAGGGCCACCAGCGGTCCGCTGGTCACGAACGCCCGCAGGGGCGGGTAGAAGTCCCGCTCGACATGCTCGGCGTAGTGCGCGTCCGCCTGGGCGGCGTCGATGGTCCGGTGCTCCATCGCCACGATCGTGAGGCCCTTGGCCTCGAAGCGGGAGAGGACCTCTCCCACCAGCCCCCGACGGACGGTGTCGGGCTTGAGGAGGACCAAGGTTCGCTGCGTCATGGGCGCAGCCTATCGAGCAGCGAGCGCGGCCGCGCGACGGCGTACGTCTGCGGGCACGGGGCCGGACGCGTCGTCATCGGCGACCGGCTCGCCCGCGACCAGGAGCAGCGGCACGTGCCCGCCCCAGATGCCGGCGGCCACGTCCTCCGGCTCATCGACCGGCCCGCCGCCGCGGACCTTCAGCGACGCCTCGTGGAGCGGGACCGCGAGCACGGCGGTCGCCGCCAGCTCCTTGCGGGTGTCCGGGCGGAGCGTGGCGGACCGGCCCGGGACCATGTGGTCGACGATCAGCCGGAGCGCGCGCTCCTTCTCGTCCGGGTCCGCGACGACGCGCGCCTGCCCGATCACCACCGCGGATCGGTAGTTCATCGAGTGGTGGAACGCCGACCGGCCGGCGACGAGCCCGTCGAGCTGGGTGACCGTCACGCAGACCGTGGCGGCATCGGCACCACGCAGCCACCCGGCCGCGACGGAACCGTGCACGTAGAGCGTGCCCTCGCGGTCCGGACCGTCCGGGTCGGCCGCGAACGCGACCGGCAGCACGAGCGGGTGCGCCGCTCCTTCGTCTCCCGGCACCGTCACGCCCAGGTGGGCGACGAGTGCGTCGCCGAGCAACGCGTGCAGCTCGTCCCGGTCGACCACGGCGCGGCCGCGGCCGCGGGAGACGGTGGTGCGGGTGGACGGTGAGAGCGGGCTGGAGGTCGTGGTCACCGGACCATCCTCATGGCAGAGTGGCCTGTCGTCACGGTCCACCTAGACGCAATTTCGACAGGACACTTTTGATGCCGCACTCGCCGCTCCCGGTCCGGGTGGACCGAAGCCGCCCCGAGCCGCTCGGGGCCCAGCTCTCCGGTCAGGTCCGGAGCCTCGTGCTCGGCGGAGCGCTCGCCCGTGGCGACCGGCTGCCGAGCAGCCGCGCCCTGGCCACCGACCTCGGTGTCTCCCGAGCGGTCGCGGAGCAGGCCTACGACCAGCTCGTCGCCGAGGGGTGGCTCGAGACCCGGCACGGCGCCGGGACGTTCGTGGCCTCCGGAGGCGGGCTCCAGCAGGCACCGGCACGGCGCCTCGTCCGTCCCCCGGCCTCGCCGCTGGTGCGGCTGGATGCGGGCACGCCCTGGATCGACCCGCGCCACGCGGCCGGCTGGCGCCGAGCGTGGCGCGACGTCTCGACCGCCCAACCGCCGCGGGGCTACGACGACCCGCGCGGGATCCCCGAGCTGCGCAGCGCCTTGGCGGACCATCTGGCCAGGACTCGCGGCCTGGTCGTCGACCCCGACGAGATCGTGGTCACCAACGGCACGACCGACGCCCTGCGGCACCTGCTCACGGTCCTGCCCGCCGGTGCCGTGGCGATGGAGGACCCCGGCTACCGGGCGGCCGTGGAGACGGCCCGCGGCGCCGGCCGCGCGGTCCGCGACCTGCCCGCGCTCGCCCCGGTGACGGACCTGGCCGGCTGCGCGGCGGCGTACGTCACCCCGGCGCACCAGCACCCGCTCGGCCGGGTGATGCCGGCCGCCGACCGGCTCGGGCTGCTCGAGGCCGCGCGGGCGGTGGGTGCGGTGGTGCTCGAGGACGACTACGACTCCGAGTTCCGCTACGACGTCGCGCCGGTGCCCGCGCTGGCCACGCTGGACCGGTCCCGGGTCGCCTACCTCGGCACGGCCTCGAAGTCGGTGGCGCCGAGCCTGCGACTGGGCTGGGTGGTGCCGCCCCCCGATCTGCTCGACCCGCTCAACCGGCGCCGGGCAATCACTCACGAGGCGGCCCCCTGGCCGAGTCAGCGGGCGTTCCTGTCGCTGCTGCGAGCCGGCTACGTCGACAAGGTCGTGCGCTCCGCGCGGCGGGTGTACGCCGAGCGGGCGCCGCGGGTGGCCGCCGCGCTGTCGCCGCACGCGACGCTGGCCGGCCCCCTGGCCGGCATGTACTCCACCTGGTTGCTCCCCCAGGCTGACGCGGTCCGCGCCCGCGACGCCGCTCGGGCCGCCGGCTTCGAGGTGAACCTGCTGGCCGACTACTGCCGGACGGCCACGCTCACCGGTCTGGTGGTCGGGTTCGGTGGCGTCACCGACCCCGAGCTCGACGCCGCTCTCGCGACACTGGTTACGGCACTCGCCTCAGCGGGCTGAGGCGTTGAAGGCGGCATAGGCAGCGGCTCGCTCGCGCTCGATCTTGCGTCCGAGAAGATCCGCCGTGCCCCAGAGGAGGGCGAAGATGGTCCCGAGGAAGAACATCATCGGCACCAGGAGGCCCAGCGCGATCGCAGCGCTCTGAATGGCCCAACCGAGGGCGTAGGCCCACGGGCGGCGCAGCATCCCCGCCAGGAGCAGGCAGGCCACGGTCAACCCGAGCCCGGTCCACAGCGCGGTCGCGAGATCGACGTCGTCGACCGAGACCATCACCGGCGTCGTGAGACCGAGGGTGATCGCCTCGAGGGAGAGGACAGCAGCGCACATGCCACGGCGCGGGGAGCGGCCCGGGGCCGCGGGGGCGGTCTCGGGATCCATCAGCCCTCACCTCGTCGGGTCAGCATCGTGCGGGCCTCACCCACCGTGACCACCGACCCGGTGACCAGGACCGCACCCGCGCCGAGCGGGTCGCCGAAGGCGTCGCCCGCCTCGGCCAGGGCGGTTGCCTGGTCGATCGCCTCGGCCAGGCTGGACGCGATCGAGACCCGGTCGTCACCGAAGACCGCGGCCGCGGCCGCGGCCAGCTCGCGGGCCGGCATCGAGCGCGACGTCGAGTTCTGGGTGCACACGACGTGCGCGAGCTGCGGCTCCAGGGCGTTGAGCAACCCCTCGTGGTCCTTGTCGGCCATCACGCCGAGGACCCCGATCAGCGGAGAGAACGCGAACGAGTCGTCGAGAGCCGCCGCCAGCGCCTCGGCGCCGTGCGGGTTGTGCGCCGCGTCGAGGACGACCGTGGGACTGCGCCGGATGACCTCGAGGCGACCGGGCGAGGTCACCTCCGCGAAGGCGGCCCGCACGAGCGCATCGTCCAACGGCTGCTCGCCGGCGAAGGCCTCGACCGCGGCCAGCGCCATGGCGGCGTTCTGGGCCTGGTGGGCACCGTAGAGCGGCAGGAAGACCTCGTCGTACTCAGCGCGCAGCCCGCGCAGCGAGATCACCTGGCCTCCGACGGCCGGCACCCGGGAGACGACCCCGAAGTCCGTGCCCTCCTGGACGACGGTGGCCCCCACCTCTGCGGCGTGCCGGAGCAGGATCTCGGCGACCTCGGGGCGCTGCTCGGCGAGCACCGCAATGGCGCCGGTCTTGATGATCCCGGCCTTCTCCACGGCGATCTCGGCGGGCGTGTCGCCGAGGTACTTGGCGTGGTCGACCGCAACCGGCAGCACGACGGCCACCTGGGCGTCGGCGATGTTGGTGGCATCCCACGTGCCGCCCATGCCGACCTCGACGACCGCCACGTCGACGGGGGCGTCCGCGAAGGCGGCGTACCCCATGGCCACGACGGTCTCGAAGAAGGAGAGGGGGTGCTCCTGCTCCCCGTCGACCAGGTGGGTGTACGGCGCGACGTCGTTGAACGCCCTCACGAACTCCTCGTCGGTGAGCGGCTCGCCGTCGATGGAGATCCGCTCGTTCATGGTCTCGACGTGGGGGCTGGTGAACCGGCCGGTGCGCAGGTCCAGGGCGCGCAGCAGGGTGTCGATCATCCGGGACGTCGAGGTCTTGCCGTTGGTGCCGGTCAGCGAGATGACGGGGTACGACGTCTGGGGGTCACCCAGGAGCGCCGCGAACGCCCGGATCCGGTCGAGCGACGGCTCCAGCCTGGTCTCCGGCCAGCGGGACAACAGGGCGTCCTGGACCTCGGCGGAGGTCTCGGCGAGGCGGGGGGCGTCGGGGGTCTCAGTCATCGTGGTGGAAGTCTATTTGACCGGGGCCAGTCCCCCGAACCCTCGCCAAGAATCAGAACACGTTCTAGGTTGACCCCCATGCGGACCACAGTCGCCATCGTCAACGAGCAGGGCCAGCAGTTCACCTTCGAGGAGGTCGAACTCGACGACCCCCGACCCGACGAGGTGCTGGTCCGCATCGTCGCCAGCGGGCTCTGCCACACCGACCTGTCCTTGCGCGACTCGCTGCCCGCGGAGATGTTCCCGCGGGTCTTCGGGCACGAGGGCGCCGGGATCGTCGAGGAGGTCGGCAGCGAGGTCAGCGGCATCGCCGTTGGCGACCACGTCGTGATGAGCCTGCGTTCCTGCCGCTCCTGCGACCACTGCCGCCGCGGACTGGTCGGCTACTGCGCCGACACGCTGATGCTCAACTACATGGGTTTCCGGGCCGACGGCTCCACGACGTACACCCGCGACTCGGCGCCGGTCTACGGCTCGTTCTTCGGCCAGTCCAGCTTCTCGCGGCACGCACTCGCCACCGCCGACAACGTCATCGTCGTGGACGACGCGCTCGACCTGACCCGGGCAGCGCCGTTCGGCTGTGGTTTCCAGGCCGGCGCCGGCACGGTGCTCAACGTGCTGAAGCCGGGCCCGGACGACAGCCTCGTTGTCTACGGCGTCGGGGCGGTGGGGCTCGCGGCCGTCGCCGCGGCCGCCGGCAGCGGGGTCGGGACGATCGTGGCGGTCGACCTGGCGCCCAGCCGTCTCGAGGTGGCCGCGAGGTACGGCGCGATCGGGGTCGACCCCGCCAAGCTCGGCGAGACCAGCGTGGTGGACCGGGTCAAGGAGCTGACCGGGGGCGGGGCGACGTACGGCATCGACACGACGGCCGTCCCCACGGTCCTCAAGGAGGCGATCTTGTCACTCGGGGTGCGCGGCGAGCTCGTGGTGCTCGGGCTCGACCTGAACCGCCCCGAGTTCCCGGTCGACGCGATCGACCTGCTCCAGAACGGCAAGGTGGTGAGGGGCTCGGTCGAGGGAGACTCGGACCCGCTCGAGATGGTGCCGCGGATGTTGCGCCTGGCCGCCGAGGGCGCCTTCGACGTCTCCGGGCTGGTCACGACCTACCCGTTCGCCGAGATCAACACCGCCATCGACGACGTCCTGGCCGGCCGGGTGGTCAAGCCGGTGCTGGTCTGGTGATCAGTCGATGAGGAGGTTGGCCATGTCCACGACCGGGCGGAACCCCAGGTCCTGATAGATCTTGTTGGACGTCGGGTTCGCCTGGTCGGTGAACAGGCAGACCCGCACCCCGGCGTCCAGCAGCTGGCGCGACAGCGCGGCCACGGCGGCGCTCGCGAAGCCGCGACC
The DNA here is from genome assembly GCA_046597165.1 of Nocardioides sp. Lineage (GTDB taxonomy): Bacteria > Actinomycetota > Actinomycetes > Propionibacteriales > Nocardioidaceae > Nocardioides. Next base: position 5,078 of record JBKJLD010000008.1, on the reverse strand, counting down.
GCGCTGCTCGCCCGGCGTGTAGACCGGGCCGATCCGCACGACCCCGAAGCTGGGCGGGTTGAACCCGGTCAGGTGCACCGCGGCGCCCGTCTCGTCCTCCCACAACCAGACCCGTCCGTCCTCGATGCGGCTGGCCACGTCGACCTGCTCGAAGCGCAGCCCCTCACTCTCCGGCATCGCCCGGCCGGCCTGCTCCGCGGCGTCGCCCTCGAACGCACTGAACCACGCCACGGCCAGGTCCAGGTCGTCCAGCGTCGCCGGTCGCAGCTGTCCCGCCACCGCGCGCGCGTCGACCAGCTCACCGAGCTCGAAGAGCCGGGTGTGCTCGTCGACCCGTGCCTCGCCGCCGGTGACCGCCGCGACCTCGGCGGCAAGGACCTGCGCTGCCGGGAGGGCACCGTTCACGCCCCCCACCGCCTCCCCGCGGGCGTGCAGGGCCCGGGCGAGCGCCCGGGCGCCGGCCTCCGGCATCGGCAGCACGAAGAGCGGGTACGGCGCGAACGGCGCGGCCCGCATCGCCACGCCCACCACCTGAGTGCCCTCGTGGACGACGCACCACCAGCGCGGATGGTCCGGGGCCGGGTCCCCCCGCTGGTCCTCGACCACGGCCCGGTCGGTGACCGACGACACGACCGTGGTCAGCACCGGATCCTCGGCCAGGTGGTCCGCAGCGACGGCCAGGAAGGCAGCGGGATCGATGAAGAATTCGACGTCGGGCATGGCCGGAGACTAGGCAGTCGGGGACCTCGGCGTACAACCGGTTTCCGGCGGACGGTGCCGTCGCCCTAGGATTTCGGTCATGACCGAGACCGAGCACGCCCAGGCCCCCGACGCGCCAAGCACCGACCAGCGTGCCGTCGTCGTACCGGGCAAGCCTGCCCTCGAGGGTCTCGAGGCCACCTGGAGCGCGAAGTGGAAGGCCGACGACACCTACGCCTTCGACCGCACCCAGCCGCGCGAGAACGTCTTCTCGATCGACACGCCGCCGCCCACCGTGAGCGGCAGCCTGCACGTCGGGCACGTCTTCTCCTACACCCACACCGACCTGATCGCCCGCTTCCAGCGGATGCGCGGCAAGTCCGTCTTCTACCCGATGGGCTGGGACGACAACGGTCTCCCGACCGAGCGCCGGGTGCAGAACTACTACGGCGTCCGCTGCGACCCGAGCCTGCCCTACGACGCCGACTTCACTCCACCAGAGAAGCCCGACGCCAAGAAGCAGATCCCGATCAGTCGGCCCAACTTCGTCGCCCTGTGCGAGCGCCTGGTGGAGCAGGACGAGGAGATCTACGAGGCGCTGTGGCGCACGCTCGGACTCTCGGTCGACTGGAAGCAGCACTACACGACGATCGGCCCCAAGGCCCAGACCGCCAGCCAGCGCGCCTTCCTGCGCAACTTCGCTCGTGGGGAGGCCTATCTCCAGGAGGCGCCGACCCTGTGGGACGTCACCTTCCAGACAGCGGTGGCCCAGGCCGAGCTCGAGGCCCGCGACTACGCCGGCGCCTACCACCGCGTCGCCTTCCACCAGCCGGACGGGACGCCGGTGCACATCGAGACCACCCGCCCCGAGCTCATCCCCAGCGTCGTCGCGCTGATTGCGCACCCGGACGACGAGCGCTACCAGCCGCTCTTCGGCACCACCGTGACCAGCCCGGTCTTCGGCGTCGAGATCCCGGTCGTGGCGCACCCGCTCGCCGAGATGGACAAGGGCGCGGGCATCGCCATGTGCTGCACGTTCGGTGACCTCACCGACGTCACCTGGTGGCGCGAGCTCCAGCTGCCGGTCCGCACCGTCATTGGCCGCGACGGCCGGATGACCCGCGAGACGCCGGAATGGCTGTCCCACGAGCCGGCCGCATCGGCGTACGAGGAACTCAAGGGCAAGACCGCCTTCTCCGCCCGCGAGGCCGTCGTGGCCGCGCTCCGGCAGAGCGGCGACCTGGACGGCGAGCCCAAGGCGACCCAGCGGATGACGAACTTCTACGAGAAGGGCGACAAGCCACTCGAGATCGTCGCCACCCGCCAGTGGTACATCCGCAACGGTGGCCGCGACGCCGGTGTGCGCGCCGAGATGGTTGCGCGCGGCGACGAGGTGGAGTGGATCCCCGCCCACATGAAGCACCGCTACGACAACTGGGTCAACGGGCTGAACGGCGACTGGCTGATCTCGCGCCAGCGCTTCTTCGGCATCCCGTTCCCGGTCTGGTACCCCCTCGACGCGGAGGGCGAGCCCGACTACGAGCACCCGCTGATGCCCAGCGAGGCCGAGCTCCCGATCGACCCCTCCACCGACGCCCCGCGTGGGTACGACGAGTCCCAGCGCGGCAAGCCCGGCGGCTTCCTCGGGGACCCCGATGTGATGGACACCTGGGCGACTTCGTCGCTGACCCCGCAGATCGCGGGCGGCTGGGAGAGCGACGACGACCTGTTCGCGCGAGTCTTCCCGATGGACCTGTGCACGCACGCCCACGACATCATCCGGACCTGGCTCTTCTCCCGGGTGGTCCGCGCCCACTTCGAGAACCACGCGGCCCCGTGGTCGCACGCGCTGATCTCCGGCTTCATCGTCGACCCGGACCGCAAGAAGATGTCGAAGTCCAAGGGCAACGCGGTCGTGCCTTCGGCGGTGCTCGACAAGTACGGCGCCGACGCGGTCCGCTGGCGCGCCGCGATGGCCCGACCGGGCCTGGACTCGCCGTTCGACGAGAGCCAGATGAAGGTGGGCCGCCGGCTGGCCATGAAGGTCCTCAACGCCTCGAAGTTCGTCCTCGGTGGCGTGGGCGCCAGCGCGCTCAACCACTACGAGGTCTCCGAGCCGATCGACTGCGCGCTGCTGGCCCGGCTGGCCGACGTGGTCACCCGCTCGACGGAGGCCTTCGAGGGCTTCGACTACACCACCGCGCTGGAGTCGGCCGAGAAGTTCTTCTGGGAGTTCTGCGACGACTACCTCGAGCTGGTCAAGGAGCGGGCCTACGACGAGGACGGCGGCGCCGCCACTGCCTCGGCCCGCGCCACGCTGGCGATCGCCCTGGAAGTTCAGCTGCGACTCCTGGCCCCGTTCCTGCCCTACGTGACCGAGGAGGTCTGGTCGTGGTGGCAGGAGGGCTCGATCCACCACGCCTCCTGGCCGACCGAGGTCGAACTCGGCTCCGCGGCCGCCGCCAACCCGGCCACCGTCGACGCCGTCGCGGCCGCCCTCACCGGGATCCGCGGCGCCAAGTCGCAGGCCAAGGTGTCGATGCGCGCCGAGCTGTCGCGGGTCGAGATCAGCGGACCCGAGGGGCTCGTCCAGGCTGCCGAGACGGCCGCCGGCGACCTGCGGCGCAGCGGCAAGATCACCGGGGAGTTGGTCTTCACGGTGCTCGTCGACGCTGCGGCCGGTGCCGAGCTGACCGTCTCCGCCGAGCTGGCGCCGACCGAGGACTGACTCTTCGGCTCCGGAGCCTCAGTGCTTGCGGCCGTGGCCTTCGTGGGCCCACTCGTGGTGGCCTTTTTGGCCACGGTCGTGGTGGCCTTCGCGGGCACGGTCGGCCCGGCCCTGGTGGCGCCGGTGATGGTCGGCGCGTCCGTGTCCCCACCCGTGCGCCCTGCCCGCGGACGCATGACTGGACGAGGAGCGTCGCGGGGAGCGGGACACCGATGAGCGGGAGGCCGGCGGGGCCTGCGGCACCGCGGCCGCCCGGCCTTCGTGAACCGGCTCGCTGGCAGCAGTCGGCGAGGGCCGCTGCGGTTGGTCCCGGGCCGGCTCCAGGACGATGCCGGCCACGATGTGCGACGCCCCGATCCGCATCATCGCGACGAAGGCCTCGCTGCGAATCCCGTTGGCGACGATCACGGCGCACGCGATCGCCACGATGACGAACGCGAACAGTGGTCGCTTGTGATCGACGCTCACGATGCGGGGCAGCCCTCCTGGCCGAGCCCAAGTGGCGCGGTCGGGTGCAAGTCTGACCTGTGAGCACTCGAGATGACGAACTGAGGGCGGCTCGGGTCAGGCCGACTTCTTTTTCTTCGACTCGGTCTCGCGTGGGATCAGCGTCGGCGTGACGTCGTCGAGGACGACCTCCCCGGTGACGATGACCCGGGCGACGTCGCCGCGCGACGGCACGTCGTACATCACGTGGAGGAGGACCTCCTCGATGATCGAGCGCAGGCCCCGGGCGCCGGTCCCCCGCTCCATCGCCTTGTCGGCAATGGCCGAGATCGCCTCAGGGGTGAACTCGAGCTCGACGTCGTCGATCTCGAAGAGCTTCTGGTACTGCTTGACCAGAGCGTTGCGGGGCTCGGTCAGGATCTGGACCAGGGCCTCGTTGTCGAGCTTGGTGACGCTCGCGATCAGCGGGAGCCGACCGATGAACTCGGGGATCAGCCCGAACTTGGTCAGGTCCTCGGGTCGCACCAGCGAGAGCAGGTCCTCGGCCTCGCGCTCAGCAGCACCGCGCACCTCGGCGGTGAAGCCCAACGTCTTCTTGCCGACCCGCTGCTCGATGATGTGCTCGAGCCCGGCGAAGGCACCACCCACGATGAAGAGGATGTTGGTGGTGTCGATCTGGATGAACTCCTGGTGCGGGTGCTTGCGCCCGCCCTGCGGGGGCACCGAGGCGGTCGTGCCCTCGATGATCTTGAGCAGCGCCTGCTGAACGCCCTCACCGGAGACGTCGCGGGTGATCGAAGGGTTCTCGCTCTTGCGTGAGATCTTGTCGACCTCATCGATGTAGATGATGCCGGTCTCGGCCTTCTTGACGTCATAGTCAGCGGCCTGGATGAGCTTGAGCAGGATGTTCTCTACGTCTTCACCGACATAGCCGGCCTCGGTCAGCGCCGTGGCGTCGGCGACCGCGAAGGGCACGTTGAGCATCCGCGCGAGGGTCTGCGCCAAGTAGGTCTTGCCGCAGCCGGTTGGGCCGATCAGCAAGATGTTGGACTTGGCGATGTCGATGGACTCTTCACCCTTGCGGGTGGGCTCGCTGGCCGTCTACAACCACTACAAGCGCATCCAGGCCAGCGAGCCCACCCGCAAGGGTGAAGAGTCCATCGACATCGCCAAGTCCAACATCTTGCTGATCGGCCCAACCGGC
>JBKJLD010000040.1:0-30986 GCA_046597165.1 Nocardioides sp. | reverse complement strand
TGACCACGCGGCAGCTCGGCGTGGTGCGCCTCGGTGCCCCAGTGGAACCCGCGGCCGGGAGCGTCGGAGGCGCGTGCGAACGGCGAGCCGACCATCACCGCGTCGGCGCCGCAGGCGGTTGCCTTGGCGACGTCGCCCGAGCGGCCGATCGACCCGTCGGCGATGACGTGCACGTAGCGTCCGCCGGACTCGTCGAGGTAGTCGCGGCGGGCCGCGGCGACGTCGGCCACGGCCGAGGCCATCGGCACGGCAACGCCCAGCACGGTGCGCGTGGTGTGGGCCGCGCCGCCGCCGAAGCCGACGAGGACACCGGCTGCGCCGGTGCGCATCAGGTGCAGAGCCGCTTGGTAGGTGGCGCAGCCGCCGACGATCACCGGCACGTCGAGCTCGTAGATGAACTCCTTGAGGTTCAGGGGCTCGGACTGCGAGGAGACGTGCTCGGCGGAGACCGTGGTGCCCCGGATGACGAACATGTCCACCCCGGCGTCGACGACCGCCTTGGCGTGCTCCTTGGTGCGCTGCGGTGACAGGGAACCGGCGACGGTCACCCCGGAAGCCCGGATCTCCCGGAGCCGCTCGGTGATGAGCTCGGGCTTGATCGGCTCGGTGTAGATCTCCTGCATCCGCCGGGTCGCCTCGAGGCCCTCGAGCCCGGCCACCTCCGCCAACAGGTCGGACGGGTCGTCGTAGCGGGTCCAGAGCCCCTCGAGGTTGAGCACCCCGAGGCCGCCGAACTTGCCGAACGCGATCGCGGTCGCCGGCGACATCACCGAGTCCATCGGAGCGGCCAGCACCGGGAGGTCGAAGCGGTAGGCGTCGATCTGCCAGGCGATGCTGACCTCTTCGGGGTCGCGGGTTCGCCGCGAGGGGACGATCGCCACGTCGTCGAAGGAGTAGGCGCGGCGCGCGCGCTTGGCCCGGCCGATCTCGATGTCGGTCATGTCGGGAACCTCAGCGTCCTGTGTAGTTCGGGGCCTCGACGGTCATCTGCACGCCGTGCGGGTGACTCTCCTTGAGCGAGGCGGAGGTGATCCGCACGAAGCGGCCCTTCTCCTGGAGCTCGGGGATGGTGCGCGCGCCGGTGTAGAACATCGACTGGCTCAGGCCGCCGATCAGCTGGTGCCCGACCGCGGAGAGCGGGCCGCGGTAGGCCACCTGGCCCTCGATCCCCTCGGGCACGATCTTGTCGTCGCTCGTGACCTCAGCCTGGAAGTAGCGGTCCTTGGAGTAGGACTTCTTGCCGCGGCTCGACATTGCGCCCAGCGACCCCATGCCGCGGTAGGCCTTGTACTGCTTGCCGTTGACGAAGACGAGCTCGCCGGGCGACTCGTCGCAGCCCGCGAGCAGGGAGCCGAGCATCACCGTGTCGGCACCGGCGACGATCGCCTTGGCGATCTCCCCGGAGTGCTTCATGCCGCCGTCGGCGATCAGCGGGATCCCGGCCGGCTTGGTGGCCAGCGACGCCTCGTAGATCGCGGTGACCTGGGGTACGCCGACCCCGGTGACGACCCGGGTGGTGCAGATCGAGCCCGGCCCGACACCCACCTTGACCGCATCCGCGCCGGCGTCGACGAACGCCTGGGCGCCCTCGCGGGTGGCGACGTTGCCGCCGATGACCTGGACGTGGCGGGTGGCGGGATCGGTCTTGAGCCGCTGCACCATGTCGAGCAACAGCCGCACGTTGCCGTGCGCGGTGTCGGCGACCAGCACGTCCACGCCGGCCTCAACCAGGGTGGTGGCGCGCTGCCAGGCGTCTCCGAAGTAGCCAATGGCCGCGCCCACGAGGAGCCGGCCGGCGTCGTCGTTCGAGGCGAACGGGAACTGCTCGGACTTCACGAAGTCCTTGACCGTGATCAGGCCGACCAGCCGGTCCTGGTCGTCGACCAGCGGCAGCCGCTCGCGCTTGTGCTTGCGCAGCAGCAGCGTCGCCTCGTCTCGGGAGATCCCCTCGGCGCCGGTGATGAGCGGCATCGGCGTCATCACCTCGTCGACCTTGGTGGTGGCCCACTCGGCCACGGGGGTGAATCTCAGGTCTCGGTTGGTGATGATGCCGAGCAGCCGGTTGTCGGGGTCCACGACGGGCAGCCCGGAGACGCGGTACTCGCCGCAGATCTTGTCGAGCTGCTCCAGGGTCGCGTCCGGCCCGATCGTCACGGGGTTGGAGATGATGCCGGTCTGGGTCCGCTTGACGAGGTCGACCTGGTAGGCCTGGTCCTCGATCGACAGGTTGCGGTGCAGCACGCCGAGGCCACCCTCGCGCGCCATCGCGATCGCCATCCGGGACTCCGTGACGGTGTCCATGGCAGCGCTGACCAGCGGCACCTTCAGGGAGATCTCACGGGTCAGGCGGGACGTCGTGTCGATGTCGGCCGGCGCCAGGTCGGAGTGACCCGGCAGCAGCAGGACGTCGTCGTAGGTCAGGCCCAGGGCGGCGAACTTCTCGGGGAGCTCCACTCCCCCAGCCTACCGGCGCAGGCGCCCATCGCCCGAACCCGGCCGCTCAGCTGCGCAGCGCCCGCAGCTCGCGCACCGGGACCCGGACCGTCAGCACGTCGGCCGCCATCCGGATCCGGCCGCGCAGCCCGGCCGCCAGCACCATCGGGAGGACCGCCTGGTTGTCGGCCCTGGTGGTCAGGACGATCTCGCCGGCACCCATCGAGTGCGCCAGCCGCGCCGACTCCACCAGGAGTCGGGTCCCGATTCCGCGACGCTGCCAGGCGGGGTCCACCCGCAGGGTCACCGGGCGCGATTCGGGGTCGTCGCCCGCGGGACGGACCACGGCGAGGCCGACCGCCGTACCCTCGATGAGGGCGGTGACCGAGTCGCCGGCGGTGCTGTACTCCGGGCTCGACCCGCCGCCCACCCGGCGGCCCATGCTCGGCGTCATGACCTCTCCGCGACCTCGCTGGAGCACGTCGCTGACCAGGTCGGCGATGGCGGAGCCTCGGGCGTGCTCGGTGGCGGTGAACGGAGCGGTCCGCCGGACCTGGACCTGTACGTCACCCACGGTCATGTCCATCACGTCCTGCACCATGGGGGCCGCGCCGGGCACCGGGTCGGCCTCGGCATCGAAGAGCAGGGCGACGACCTCGGGGAAGGCTGCTGGCTGGGCCAGGATCGCGCGGGCCGCCTGGACGTAGCGGGTCGGCTGGTCGGTGAGCGCGGCCTCCGTGCACGGGCTCGCACTGACCGAGCCGCCGCCCGAGAGACCGACCAGGTCGGCGATCTCCGGCACCCCCCACTCCTCGGGGGTGCGCAGCACCAGCTCGTCGGTGACGGCCTCGACCCCGGGGAAGATCTGCAGGCCCAGGATGTTCACTCCGGCCTCCCCGCAGTGCATCGCCAGGACGGCGAGCGATCCGGGTCGGTCGGGCAGGGTCGTGCGGACTCTCCAGAGCACCGGGGTCTCCTCCTCAGCGTCATGACACGGACTCCCACACGCTCCCCCGCGGACGTTGCCGACCGGCGTCACCCGTGTTTCGGCGGCGCTACTTTCGCCGCCGGAGCGAGGCAGTGCGAGGCTCTACCCATGACGGCCCCAGCCAGCACCTCACGCAGCGCTGCGACGGTCCTGGACCTGTTGCGCCGCCTGGGCGAGGTCGTCGAGTCACGGCACACGGTCGCGATCGCCGCCGCGGCGGCCGTCCTGCTCCGGCTGCCCGGTCTCGCGGCCCCGTTGTACGCCGACGAGTCGGGCTTCCTGCTGGTGGCCCGGTCCTGGGACCCCCGGCCGGGAAGCATCTACGGACCCTACTGGGTGGACCGTCCTCCTCCCCTGATCGCGTTCGTCAAGGCCTGCGACGCGCTGGGCGGGCCGTACACGTTGCGGATCCTCGGCGCCCTGGGGTGCGGGCTCGCGGTCCTGCTGGCGGCCAGGGTCGGCCGGCTGGTCGGCGGTGAGCGCGCCACGACCTGGACGGCGGTGGCCGTCGCAGCCCTGATCACCAACCCGCTCATCGACCCCGTGGCGGTCAAGGGTGAGCTGCTGGCGTTGCCGCTGGTCCTGGCCTGCTTCTGGCTCACCCTGCTGGTGGCCCGCCGCCCCTCGGTCGGCCTCGCCTTCGCCGCCGGTCTGCTGGGTGCGCTGGCGATCGGGTTCAAGCAGAACCTGCTGACCGGCCTGGTCTTCGCCGCCGTCTATCTGACCACCTGCTGGCTCGACGACCGGATCAGCCGCCGGGACTTCCTGCGCCTCGCCGGCGCCGGCCTCGCGGGCGCAGCGGTGCCCGTGCTCGCGACGATCGGGTGGGCGCTCGCGGCCGGGGTGCGGCTGGAGACCCTGTGGTACGCCGTCTTCGGCTTCCGCTCAGACGCCTCCCGCGTCATCGCCGACGGAAGCCTGGCCGCGCCGATCGCCCGGGCGTGGGTCCTGGTCCTGGTGGCGCTCGGGGTGGGGCTGGTCTTCATCGTGGGCGGGTTCCTGGTGCACCTGCGCGGTGAGTGGCAACGCGACAAGGCGATCGTCGCGGCCACCCTGACCGTCCTCCTGGTCGACGCCGCCGCGTTGGCGGCTGGCGGGAGCTACTGGCGCGACTACCTCTTCCCGCTGATCCCCGCCAGCGCCCTGTGCGCCGCGCTGTTGGCCCGACGCCCCTCGAAGCGGGGCGGCGCCATGCGCACCGTCATCGCACTGACCGCGGTGTCGTCGATCGTGGGCATGGCCAACTGGCTGGTCGTGGGCGTGATCGACGGCAGGTCCACGACCGCCCGGGAAACCGGAGCGGCGATCGCCGCGGCCGCGGAGCCCGGCGACACGCTCGTCGTGTTCGGCGGCGGTGCCGACCTGCAGTACGCCAGTGGACTCACCTCGCCGTACCGCTTCCTGTGGAGCCTGCCCATGCGCACCCTCGACCCGCAGTACGCCGAGCTGCGTGCGCTGCTCACCGGTCCGGACGCCCCCACGTGGCTGGTCGTCAACGTGCCCTTCACCTCGTGGGGGGCGCCTGGAGCTCCGGCACTGGTGGCGGAGGTCGACGCTCGCTACGTCGAGCAGGGCACCGGCTGCGGCGGTCGGCCGGTCTACCTGCTGCGCGGAGCGCCCCGGCCCGCGCTGGACCTCGACTGCCCCTGACCGCCGAGCAGGCCCCAGGTTCCCCCACAACCCCGCCGAGTCGGCGCCAGGTTCCCCCAGAAATGCGCCGAGTCGGCGTCAGATTCCGGGGGAATCTGACGCCGACTCGGTGAGGGTGGATCAGTGACCGTGGCCGTGGCCGTGGCCGCCGCCCGCGGGGGCGTTGTCCTCGTCCTCGGGCTTCTCCACGATCAGCGTCTCCGTCGTCAGCAGCATGGCTGCGATCGACGTGGCGTTGACCAGCGCGGAGCGGGTGACCTTGACCGGGTCCAGGACACCCTGGGCGACCAGGTCGCCGTAGCTGTCGGTGGCGGCGTTGTAGCCGTTGCCGATCCCGGCCTCGCGGACCTTGGCGACGACGACGTAGCCCTCGACGCCACCGTTCTCGGCGATCCAGCGCAGCGGCTCGTCGCACGCCTTGCGGACGATGCGCACGCCCGCGGCCTCGTCACCGGTGAGACCCAGGTCCTTCTCCAGCACGGACACCGCGTGGATCAGGGCGGAGCCACCGCCGGGGACGATGCCCTCCTCGATCGCGGCACGTGTCGCGGAGACGGCGTCCTCGATGCGGTGCTTCTTCTCCTTGAGCTCCACCTCGGTGACGGCGCCGACCTTGATCACGCACACCCCACCGGCGAGCTTCGCGAGGCGCTCCTGGAGCTTCTCGCGGTCCCAGTCGGAGTCGGTGTTCTCGATCTCGGCCTTGATCTGGTTGACGCGGCCCTCGACCTCGGCCTTGTCACCCGAACCGTCGACGATCGTCGTGTCGTCCTTGGTGATGACGACGCGGCGAGCCTGGCCGAGCACCTCGAGGCCGACCTGGTCGAGCTTGAGCCCGACCTCGGGGGCCACGATCTGGCCGCCGGTCAGCGTCGCGATGTCCTGCATCATTGCCTTGCGGCGGTCACCAAAGGCCGGAGCCTTGACCGCGACGGCGTTGAACGTGCCGCGGATCTTGTTGACGACCAGGGTCGAGAGTGCCTCGCCGTCGACGTCCTCGGCAAGAATGAAGAGCGGCTTGCCGGCGGCGATGACCTTCTCCAGCAGCGGGAGCAGGTCGGCGATCGCCGAGATCTTGCCCTGGTGCAGCAGGATGTAGGGGTCGTCCAGGACGGCCTCCATCCGCTCGGGGTCGGTGACGAAGTACTGCGAGATGTAGCCCTTGTCGAACTGCATCCCCTCGGTGAACTCCAGCTCGGTGCCCATGGTGTTGGACTCCTCGACGGTGATCACTCCGTCCTTGCCGACCTTGTCGAAGGCCTGCGCGAGCAGGTCTCCGATGTGGCTGTCGCGGCTCGAGATCGTGGCGACGGACGCCATGTCCTCGCGCGTCTCGACCTCGCGGGCGGCCTCGCGCAGCGCGTCGCCGACGGCCTCGGCCGCAGCGTCCATGCCGCGCTTGAGACCCATCGGGTTGGCGCCGGCGGCCACCGCGCGCAGGCCCTCGTGCACCATCGCCTGGGCCAGGACCGTTGCGGTCGTGGTGCCGTCACCGGCGACGTCGTTGGTCTTGGTGGCAACTTCCTTGCACAGCTGCGCACCGAGGTTCTCGAACGGGTCGTCCAGCTCGATCTCACGGGCGACGGTGACACCGTCGTTGGTGATCGTCGGCGCGCCCCACTTCTTGTCGAGGACGACGTAGCGACCCTTGGGGCCGAGCGTCACCTTGACGGCGTTGGCAAGCGCGTCGACGCCGCGCTCGAGCGAGCGGCGGGCGTTCTCGTCGAACTCAAGAATCTTGGGCATTGCTCTCCTCTAACGAAGCCGAGCCGCCCGCCTCGAGGCTTGCCAAGGCAAACCAGGAGACGGACGGCCCAGGAAATCAGGAAACGACGGCGAGGACGTCACGCGCGGAGAGGATGAGGAACTCGTCTCCGGCGTACTTCACCTCGGTGCCGCCGTACTTGCTGTAGATGACCTTGTCGCCCACGGCCACGTCGAGAGGGACGCGGTTGCCGTTGTCGTCGATGCGGCCGGGACCGGTCGCCACGACTTCGCCCTCCTGGGGCTTCTCCTTGGCGGTGTCGGGAATGACCAGGCCGGATGCCGTGGTCTGCTCAGCCTCGAGCGGCTTCACGACGATGCGGTCCTCGAGGGGCTTGATGTTGACCGACACGATGTCGACCTCCACTTTCTCCACTTGTCTGAACTTGGGAGGAGGACCCCTGTTGAGGGGAGCCCTCCGGACGTTGGGGCCTGCTGGGAGGTACGCCGTCGCGGGGGTCGCACTACGCCTGCAAGCTCTGGCACCCTCATGGTGAGAGTGCCAGATCAGACGTTAGCACTCGCCACCGCGGAGTGCCAGACCGAGTTGGGCGAACAGCCGGTGACCAGCCTCTGACAGGATCGTGCGGTGGACCTCGACGCCTTCCGGTGGCTGCTGACCGACGACGGGCAGGCACTGCTCGCCCGCACGGCCGACGCGCCCGACGACCCGCTGCGGGCCCAGACCGAGTTGCGCCGCGTCGCCACCGGCTCCGCCGACGAGAAGGCGACCCGCGTCGCCGCCGCCCTCACCCAGGTTGCCCTCCGGCGCAAGGCCGTGGCCAAGTTCGGTGAGCTGGCCTCGCGGATGTACTTCACCACCGACGGCCTCGAGCAGGCCACCCGGCTGCCCGTCGCGCGGCACCGCGCCGCGCGGGTGGCCGCCGGAGCACCGTCCGGCTCGGTGATCGACCTGGGCTGCGGCATCGGCGGCGACCTGGTCGCCTTCGCCGGCGCCGGCCTCACCTGCGCCGGGGTGGACCTCGACCCGGTCCGGGTGGAGATCGCCACCGCCAACCTGGCCGCCCTGGGGCTCGAGGGCGCCGCGCAGGTAGCCGACGCCACCCGGGTGAGCACCGCCCCTTTCGACGTCGCCTTCGCCGACCCCGCCCGGCGTACCGGACGAGGCCGCAGCTTCGACGTCGACGACTGGACCCCGCCCTGGCCCTTCGTCGAGGAGCTGATGCGCCGCGACGCGTGCGTCAAGGTCGCCCCCGGTCTCCCGCATTCCCTGGTGCCCGACGGGGTGGAGGCGGAGTGGGTCAGCGACCACGGCGAGGTCAAGGAGGCAGCCCTGTGGTCCGGCCGATTGGCCACGACCCGACGCCGCGCGACCGTCATCCGCGACGGCGGTCTGGCGACCCTCACCGACGAGGACGACCCGGGCGCGGGAGTCCGCGGGGTCGGCGCGTTCCTCTACGAGCCGGACGGCGCGGTGATCCGGGCCGGCCTGGTCACCGCAGTGGCGGCCCTGGCCGAGGGCGGGCTCCTGGACGAGCACATCGCGTACGTCACCGGGGACCAGCGACTGCGAACGCCGTTCGCGCGCGGCTTCGAGGTGATCGAGCGGCTGCCCTACCGCGAGAAGCCGCTGCGGGCCGCCCTGCGCCAGCGCGGAATAGGCAGCCTGACCATCAAGAAGCGCGGCGTCGACATCGTCCCCGAGGAGCTGCGCAAGCGGTTGGCCCTCTCCGGCGACCAGGAGGGCACCATCGTGCTCACCCGGGTCGCCGGCCAGGGCACCGTCCTGCTGGTCCGTCCGTTCTGAGCGATCCGCTGCCTGCACGCGCAGAACGGCCGGGCGGTGACTGCTCACCGTCCGGCCGTTGCGCTGAGGTCACACGCCCGCGGGAACCGCCCGGGCCGTGGGGGTCTCGACAGCCCGACGGCTGTGGCGGACGCCGAGCAGCGAGAGCACCAGGAAGACGAAGGCTCCGGCGTACGCCGCGATGGCCGCGTAGAGGGCGATCGTGCCCATGGTCGCGAAGGCGTAGGCGTAGAGCAGCAGCCCGCGCAGCGTGTTGCCCATGAAGAGGGTCTGGCGGAGTCCACCGAGGGCCTGGCCGTCCGGGCTGGCCTTTTGAGCATCGCTCAGCCCGATGAACTCGCCGCTGACCTCCTCGTAGGTCCGGTTGCCGCTGGCGGCGTTCATGTGGACCAGGATGTAGTTGTCGGCGAACGCCTTGGCCTGCGGGCCGGTGAGGAGCTCCTGGCCGGCGTACTGGTCGAGCGCGGCGTGCTGAGCCGGGGTCTCGAGGGCGGCCTTCTCGGGCATCGTGATGCCCTGCATGGCCAGCTGGTCGTGGACCTGGTTGCCGATGAAGACGTTGGCCCAGGTCAGCAGCAGGGCTGCGACGAGAAGGACGGCGGCCAGCAGGAAGCCGGCGCCTGAGATGAGCTTGTCGAGTACAGAGCGCACGAGAGCCTCCAGGATTCTGGCGATGGCCCCTGCCATCGCTCTGCTCCTGACGCTAGGCAACGCGGCGACCGGCGATCAGGGCCGTTGGGCACCGACCTGTCGGGCGGATGGTCCCGGCGGCTCGGGACCATCCGACCCGCGCTCAGGCGCCGAGGGCGTCCCGCTCGGCTCCGATGGTGGTGTCGTCGCCGTGCCCGGTGTGTACGACGGTGTCGTCCGGGAGCGCGAAGAGGCTCGCTCGGATCGACTCCTTGATCAGGTCGGCGTCACTGAACGAACGTCCCGTCGCCCCGGGACCACCCTGGAAGAGGGTGTCGCCACTGAAGACACACCCGAGGTCCGCCGCGTGGAAGCAGACCGCCCCGGGTGCGTGGCCCGGGGTGTGGATCGTGCGCAGGACGGTGCCGCCCACGCTGATCTCGAACCCGTCGGCGAGGTCGAGGTCCCAGAGGTGGTCGGCGTGGGTGAGCTCCCACAGTGGCCGGTCGGCCGGGTGCAGCATGATCGGGGCGACCACGTGCTCACGCAGCGCGGGTGCGACCCGGCAGTGGTCGTCGTGGGCGTGGGTCAACAGGATCGCCTTGACCTTCCGCTCCCCCACCAGCGTCAGGATGTCCTCGACGCTGTGGGGGGCGTCGATGACCACGCACTCGGTGTCGTCACCGACGACCCAGAGGTTGTTGTCGACGTCGAAGGTCTCCCCGTCGAGGCTGAAGGTCCCCGACGAGACCGCGTGGTCGACACGGACGGCGCCGGCCATCAGAGGATCACGACCGAGCGGAGCACGTCGCCGTGGTGCATCTTCTCGAAGGCCGCCTCGACGTCCTCGATCCCGATCTCCTCGGTGACGAACGAGTCCAGGTCGAGCTTGCCCTGCTGGTAGAGGTCGACCAGCATCGGGAAGTCGCGGCTCGGCAGGCAGTCGCCGTACCAGCTGGACTTGAGCGAGCCACCGCGGCCGAAGACGTCGATGAGCGGGATCTCTGGGATCTTCAGGTCCGGCGTCGGGACACCGACCAGGACCACTGTGCCAGCCAGGTCGCGAGCGTAGAACGCCTGCTTCCACGTCTCCGGGCGCCCGACGGCGTCGATGACGACATCGGCCCCGAAGCCGTCGGTGAGCTCCTGGATCGCGGCCACAGGGTCGCCGGCAGAGGAGTCCACGGTGTGGGTCGCCCCCATCCTGCGGGCGGCCTCCAGCTTCTTGGCGTCGATGTCGACCGCAATGATCCTCGAGGCACCGGCCAGCGCGGAGCCGGCGATCGCGGCGACGCCGACGCCACCGCAGCCGATGACCGCCACGGACTTGCCACGGCCCACGTTGCCGGTGTTGATCGCCGCCCCCAGGCCGGCCATCACACCGCAGCCCAGCAGGCCCACGGCCGCCGCCCGGGCCGACGGGTCGACCTTCGTGCACTGACCGGCGGCGACCAGGGTCTTCTCCGCGAAGGCGCCGATCCCGAGCGCCGGGCTCAGCTCGGTGCCGGCCCCCTCGCCCTCGGCGAGGGTCATCTTCTGCGTCGCGTTGTGGGTGTTGAAGCAGTACTGCGGCTCGCCGCGGTTGCAGGCGCGGCACTCGCCACACACCGCACGCCAGTTCAGGACCACGAAGTCGCCCGGAGCGACACTGCTGACGTCGTCACCGACCGCCTCGACGACGCCCGCGGCCTCGTGGCCGAGCAGGAACGGGAACTCATCGTTGATCCCACCCTCGCGGTAGTGCAGATCGGTGTGGCAGACCCCGCAGGTCTGCACCTTCACCAACGCCTCACCCGGACCCGGGTCGGGCACGTTGATCATCGCGATCTCGACCGGCTGTCCCTTGGCCCGTGCGATGACGGCCTTGACCTGCTGCATGCGGTTGTCCTCCAGAAGAGTCGGGGTGCTGTGGAGCATGCCAACCCTACGCACGAGCCATGGGCGTCCCCACGGGTCGCTCCAGCGAAAAGAGCAACCTTCTCCTCACCTCTCGCGTCTTGGATGTGATGAGGAAGCGAGCCGCACATGAAACGCTCGACGCCCGGTCCCACGACCACGGGCCGCACCACGACCACTGGCCGCACCACCGGCGGCAGGACGGGGATCCACATGGGTGAACGCGAGGACCGGCTCGACGACGACTTCGCGGCGTACCTCGCTGCGCGTCAGGCCAGTCTGTTGCGCACGGCCTACCTGTTGACCGGTCATCGCCATGACGCCGAGGACCTGACCCAGACCGCGTTCGCCAAGCTCTACCTGTCCTGGGACAAGGTGCGCGACCGGGGCTCGATCGACGGTTATGTCCGCCGAATCCTCATCAACGAGCACAACTCACTGTGGCGGCGAGCCTGGAGGAGACGCGAGCATCCCCAGGACCACGCAACCTTCGACGACGCCGTGCTGGACGAGTACGACGAAGGCCGCGACTCGGCCCTGTGGGACCTCGTGCAGACCCTCCCGCGCAAGGCCCGAGCGGTCGTCGTCCTTCGCTACTACAAGGAGCTGACCGAGGCCGAAACGGCCGAGGTGCTCGGCATCACCGTCGGGACCGTGAAGTCCGCGACCAGCCGTGCGCTCGCCGCCCTGCGCGAGCGAACCCCCCAGATCCTGAACCCCCGTTCGACGCAGGAGGACGACCGATGAGCGTGGACGACGACGACCTGACCACCGAGCTCAACCGCGAGCTGCGCGGGCGCGCTGACGCGATGAACGGCTCCGCGCTGCTCCTCGGCGACGTCCAGCACAAGGCCCGCTCGATCCGGCGTCGGCGGACCGCCTCCGCGGTGCTCGGCGCCGCGGCGGCCGTGGCGCTGATCGTGCCGACAGCCGCTCTGGCCACCCACTCCGGTGATCGCCCCGAGCCGGCCCCACCCATGACCCAGAAACCGACTCCGACCCAGACCACCACCGCCGCGGCCGACCAACAGCCGCCCCGCGGTGTGCTCGACGCATCGGACCTGCCCACGGGCGCCGCGCCGCAGCTCGACTATCTCGACAACGGGACGCTGCATCTCGCCGATGGCGGGACGGCCCAGGTGAACACCAGTTTCCCGCCCACCCAGTTCGTGATGATGGCCGACGGGGCGCGCGTCTGGCAGACCGTCGACCAGGGCACGGCGTACATCGAGATCCAGGACACCGACGGCACCTTCCACGACCCGGTGCGCAGCACCTGGGGCATGAGCGTCAACGAACCACACAGCATCGTGGCGTGGCTGACCCCGTCTGGCCAGGTCACCATCTGGGAAGGCTGGGCCAGCGAGCCGAAGCCGCTCGGTGACCCGGTCCCCGGACTCGACCTGCGCCTGGGGCCGGTGACCGGGGTCGGCGAGGCGGTCCCGGGCAAGGCCGGCCCCAGCTGCTACGACTCGGTCTGCACAGTCATCGTCAACGCGGCGGACTCACCGTGGCAGCCCTGGGAGGTCACCGAGTCCGGCTCGCAGCCGTTGCGGGACGGCAGCTTCCTCTCGATCGCCGACCAGAGCGCCGCCGGGCTGAGCATCGGCCTCGACACTGTCAGCGACTCCGGCTCGTGCTCGAAGCTGCTGGGCGGTGGGGAGTTCCAGGGCTTCTCGACCTGCAAGCACACCCTCGACGCCTTCTCCCCCGACGGGGCGCTGGTGCTGGCCGGCCCGGCGTACCGCGACGGCATCGGCGACGGCCAGGTCGCGATCTACGACCTGGGCGGGAAGGTGCTGATGAGCCGGCAGACGTCCGACCAGCACCCGGGCTTCCTGGCGCGGGCGGTGTGGGAGGACGACACCCACATCCTGGTCCCGTTCTTCCAGGAGGACACCTGGTCGATCGTGCGGATGCGGTCGGACGGCTACCTGGAGTACGCCGTCGCACCCGTCGGGGGGGTGGCGGAACACGACCCGTTCGTGCTCGCGACCACGTCCTGACCTGGGGGTCGGAGTTCCGGCGTCATCAGGTCCCAGCCCTCAGGCCACCACCAGGGTGATCGGCTGGGACGAGTCGGCCGGGAGGTCGAGTGCCGATGCCGGTCGACCGCGGGCGACCAGCTCCGCGCCGAGGGCCGCCACCATGGCGCCGTTGTCGGTGCACAGGCCGGGGCGCGGGACCCGGACCCGGATGCCCACGGCCTCGGCCCGCTCGGTCGCCATCGCCCGGAGCCGGGAGTTCGCGGCGACGCCGCCGCCGATGAGGATGTCCTCGATCCCCTCGGACGAAGCGGCGTCGAGCGCCTTGCGCACGAGCACGTCGCAGACCGCCTCCTGGAAGCTGGCTGCCACGTCCGCGACGTCGATGGTCACACCCTCACGTTCGCGCGCCTCGACCCACCGGGCAACGGCAGTCTTGAGGCCGGAGAAGGAGAAGTCGAAGCGGTGCCGCTCGAGGTCGCGGCGGCCGGTCAGTCCGCGGGGGAAGTCGATCGTGACGTGGCCCTCGCGGGCCGCGCGGTCGATGTAGGGGCCACCGGGGAAGGGCAGCCCGAGCAGCCTCGCCACCTTGTCGAACGCCTCGCCCGCCGCGTCGTCGATCGTGGCGCCCATCGGCTCGACACCGACCGTGACGTCCTCGACCCGGAGCAGGCTCGAGTGTCCGCCGCTGACCAGCATCGCCAGGCAGGGCTCGGGCAGCGGACCGTGCTCGAGCTGGTCGACCGCGACGTGCGCAGCCAGGTGGTTCACGCCGTAGATCGGCTTGCCGAGCCCGATCGCCAGGGCCTTGGCCGCGGCGACCCCGACCAGCAACGCGCCGGCCAGCCCGGGGCCGCTGGTCACCGCGATGGCGTCCACGTCGTGGAGCCGGATCCCGGCGGTCTCGCAGGCCCGCTCGATCGTCGGCACCATCGCCTCGAGGTGGGCCCGGCTGGCGACCTCCGGGACAACCCCACCGAAGCGGGCGTGCTCGTCGACACTGCTGGCGACCGCGTCCGCGAGGAGCGTGTGCCCCCGGACGATGCCGACGCCGGTCTCGTCGCACGAGGTCTCGATGCCGAGGACGAGCGGTTCGTTCATGGCCTCATCGTGCCCTGATCGCACCCGTCGCGGCGAGTCGGGTCCCACTCGGGTCCTCGCTGGATTCGCCTCGCGAAATCGCTGTTGAGACCCGCGGGTGGGGTTAGGTTGTCGGCGTTCGCATTCATCTCTCCAGAACTCGGAGCACCACATGCAATTCTCGGGACCTGCCCGAACTCGCGCTGCCCTCGCGGCCGCCACCGTCGCCGCTCTCGTCCTCGGCCTTCCGGCCGTCTCGAACGCCCGGACCCCCGACGACTCCCTCCTGACCCCGCGCACCCACTTCGTGATGCAGGCGGACGGGTCGAGCGGGGCCACCACCAAGGGGGCCGGGATCCCCAACATTGACTCGGTGAAGTCGACGATCCGCGCCTACTACGGCGCCGTGAGCGGCATCGCGAACAAGGACTCCTCGCCGTACATCAGTGAGATGGCCGCGATGCAGGCCGACATCCTGTCGCAGATGCCGACGGCGCCCGCGCCCAACCTGGCGGTCGTCTTCGACGCCGACGACACCACGCTGTGGACCTACGACATGGAGGACGCGGCGATGAAGTTCAACTTCGACCCGACCCTCCAGGGTCAGTGGGTCCACGACCGGCTCTTCCCGGCCACCCCGGGCATGGTCGACTTCGTCAGGGCGGTGCAGGACAAGGGTTACAACGTCTACGGCATCACCGGTCGCGGGGAGGCCCAGGAGTCGGACACGCTGGCCAACCTGGCTGACGTCGGCTACTCCGAGTTCGACGCCGACAACTTCTTCACCAAGTTCTCGAGCCCGGGCACCAAGCCGGACTACCTCGACTGCAACACGGGAGTCGACACCCCCGCAGGCGCCGACGACCCGACCAAGTGCACGACAGTCGAGTACAAGGCCGGGACCCGCAAGCACATCCAGGAGGACCTCGGCCAGACCATCGTCCTCAACATCGGAGACCAGTGGTCCGACCTGCAGGGCGGCTACTCGCTCAACACGGTCAAGCTGCCGAACCCGACGTACTACCTGCCGAGCCCGGACATCACGGGCGCTCCCGCCGGTGACTCCTCGCTGACGCCGCGCACAGAGTTCACGATGGCGGCCGACGGCTCCAGCGCTGCGACCGAAGGCGGGGAGGGCATCCCCAACATCGACTCCGTGAAGTCGACGATCCGCACCTACTACGGCGCGGTCGGCGGCATCGCCGACAAGGAGACCTCGCCGTACATCGCGCAGCTGACGAAGTTCAGCCAGAAGTGGGGTCCGCAGCTGCACCGCACCTGCGCCCGCCAGACCAAGCGCGGCAGCAACCCGGCCGTGGTCTTCGACGCCGATGACACCACCCTGTGGACCTACGACATGGAGGACGCGGCGATGAAGTTCAACTTCGACCCGGCCCTCCAGAACACCTGGGTCCAGGAGGAGCGGTTTGTCCCGACGCCGAAGATGCGTCGGCTGGTCCGCGCCGCCCGGGTCGGTGGCTGCGCCATCGTCGGCCTGACCGGTCGCAACGACGCCCAGCGCGCGGCCACGATCGACAACCTGAACAAGTACTACGACGACGCGTTCACGACGAAGCTCTACTTCACCAAGTGGACCGGGGTCGGCGACAGCCAGCAGCCGTCGTACATCACCTGCGCGGCCGTGAAGTGCACGACGGTCGAGTACAAGTCGCAGACCCGAGCGCACGTCGAGCGGATGGGCTACCGGATCGTCGCGAACTTCGGTGACCAGTTCAGCGACCTGCTCGGTGGGCACGCGGAGCGTGCAGTGAAGTTGCCGAACGTGACGTACTACCTGCCGTAGGGACTCACCACTCGTCGACGGCGCCGCCGCAGCCCCGTCCCAGCGCTCTGCGCAGGACGACTGCGGTGGCGCCGTCGCGGTAGTAGCGGCGGCGCCGGTCGATCTCGACGAAGTCGCGCGCCGCGTAGAACCGCAGGGCGCCGGCGTTGTCCTCCCGGACCTCGAGCAGCAGCCGGTCGGCCCCACCCGCCCGGGCCGCGTCGGTCACGGCGTCCAGCAGGCCGGTCGCGAGCCCGGCCCTTCGGTGGCCAGGGTCCACCGCAATCCGCTGGAGCTCGGCGATGTCGGCGACAATGCTCGCGACCGCGTGCCCGACGACGGCGTCGTCGACCACGGCGACGAAGTAGCGCACGGTCGGGAGCCGGCCACCGACCCCTTCGGCGATCAGCCCCTCGGACCAGGCGTCCTCGCCCAGGTTCTCCTCCTCGAGCTCCGCGATGGTCGTGACGTCAGAGACCACCGCGTCTCGGATCACGAGACCCGCTTGGACTTTGCGGCCGCCACGGCGTCGGGGCGGCGCAGGTAGAGCGGCTCCGGGTCGAGCAGCACGGCACGTTCCTCGGCGACCACGCGAGCCAGCCAGCCGGCGCTCGGCCGGGCCGGGCCGACCGGGTGCGGGAACGCCTCCGGGTAGAGCACGGCACCCTCACCGACCACGGGGCGATCCGTCGCCAGAGTGGCCGGCTTGTCGACCAGTGGCCCGGTCAGGCGGCGGCCCTCGACGTCGTACGACGCGAAGTAGACCTCCTTGCGCCGGGCGTCGGTGGCCACCACGAACTCCTGGGCCACGGCCCCGGTGTCGACGGCCTCGACGGCGAGCACGTCGAGCGTGCACACGCCGTACACCGGGAGCTCCAGTACGAAAGCAAGGGTCCGTGCCGTGACCAGCCCCACCCGCAGCCCGGTGAACGGTCCGGGACCGACGCCGACCGCTATCGCGGTGAGGTCCTGACGGACGACGCCGGCCTCGCGCAGCGCGCGCTCGATGAGCGGCGCGAGATCCTCTCCATGCTTCATCGGCCGCTCGGAGCTCAGCTCGACCACGACGTGCTCGCCATCGTCGAGGGCGACGGTGACGAACGGGGTCGCGGTGTCGAAGGCAAGCAGCACGGCACGAGGCTATCGGGAGCAGGTCAGGCCGGCGCAGGCAACCATCGCCGACCAGGCCCCAGTTTCCCGCCGCCGCCCCCTGAGCGGGCCCCAATGTGCCTGAGTGGCGAAGGAGACGCCAGCCCAGCACGGAAACTGAGGCCCGCTCACGTGGGGTCGCGGGGAAACTGGGGCCCGCTCGCGTCAGGGGGTGGGGTCCTCCAGGGCCAGCTCCGCGAGGTGCGCGTCGATCGGGGAGAGCCGGGCCAGCTCGGAGCCGAGGTCCCACCACTGGACCTCGTCGATCTCGTCGTTGGGCTCGAAGTTTGCGAGCTGGTCGATCGAGGTGCGGTAGACGGCGGCGTACTCGATGCGGCGTTCGTGGCCGAGCTGGACGGTGCCGACCCCGACGAACTCGACCTCGCCCGCCTCCGCTCCCGTCTCCTCGCGGAACTCGCGGACGGCGGCCTCCCGGGCGGTCTCACCCTCGTCGATCATGCCGCCGGGCAGCTCCCACTCGCGGCGCCAGGTGTTGTGCACCATCAGCACACTGCCCTCGCGCTCGGCCACCATCAATGCCAGGGGCAGCGGGATGAGCGGGTCCAGGTCGTCGAGCTCCGACTCGGCGCAGCGCCAGAAGTCCAGGAGGAGGTTTTCGTTCAGCTTCTCGGCCAGGGGCGGGCGGTGGCTGGAAGGGACGTCCATCTCGTACCACCGCGGTCCGATCGGGGTCATCAGCACCCGGCGCGGGTCCAGGTCCGCCGCATCCGCCTCGTCCTCGTCGGCCAGGGCCCTGATGATCCGGATCTCCAGGCGCGACTCGGCCAGCCCCTCGGCGACCCCCTCCCCCCACTCCACGACCGTGACCGCGTCGTCGAGCGAGGTGTCGAGGTCGAGATCGTCCAGCTCGTCGATCCCGCCGAGCCGATAGGCATCGACGTGGACGAGCGAAGGACCGTCGGTGAGTGAGGGGTGCTCGCGGGCGATCACGAAGGTCGGGGAGGTGACGGCACCGCGAACGCCCAACCCGGAGCCGATGCCCTGGGTGAAGGTCGTCTTGCCGGCACCGAGCTCACCGGAGAGCACCAACAGGTCACCCGCGGAGAGCTGCTCGGCGAGCGAGACACCGAGCTCGCGCATCGTCTCGGCGTCGGGGACGTCGAAGAGGAACGTCCGCAGCGGCCGGCGCAGCTCGACGTTCGGCGAGGAACGACGGATCTCCCGGAACCCCTGGCGCTCCCAGAAACGACGGGTCTTCGGCAGCTCCTCGCGGGCGACCACCGTGAGGTCGTCGAAGCCGTGGGCCGCGTCGACGGCGGCATCGATCAGCACCCGGGCGATGCCGTGCCCCTGGGCGGAGGGGGTCACGCCGAAGCGACGCAGATACATCGTCTGCTCGACCGGGTCGAGCACCAGGGCGCCGACATCCTCACCCTCGAAGGAGACGAGGATCCCGCCACCCTTGGCGAGCATCGCGGCCAGGCTCTCCTCGGTCTCGGTGAGGGCCGCGGCCGGCGGGTCGAGCGGCGGTCGTGCCTCGAACGCCGCGCGGACCACAATCAGGAGGCGCGCGGCAGACTCGGGGCCGACTCGGCGTACGTCGAGACTCACCGCGGCTCCAGCGTCGCCGCAGCAGCCGCGATCAGCTGGTCCAGCTCGGCATTGACCTGGTCGTGGCGCTCCATGATCACCATGTGTCCGGCCTTCTCGCACTCCAGCAGCGTGGATCCGGCGATGTGGCCGTGCAGCTTGCGGCTGTGCCCGATCGAGGTGAGCTTGTCGGCAGTGCCGCAGATGATCGCCGTCGGCACCCGGCCGAGGACCTCGACCGCGTGGAACTTGTCGAGGCCGCCGAAGCTGGGGAAGAACTCCGCCACCACCTCGAACGGGGTGTCGGAGAGCATCTTGTCGACGAACTCGACGTACGCCGCGGGGACCGCGTCACCGAAGGCGAAGAGGTCGGTCGCGACCATGGCGAAATCCTTGCCGAGGCGCCGCAGGCCGTCGATGGTGCGGTGACCGCGCCCGAGGAGTGACACCACGCGGTGCGTGAGCCCGCTCCCGATCGACAGCGGCAGCATCGGCAGCAGGATCCGGCTGGGGTCGAGGCCGCCGGCGGTGGTGGAGATCAGCCCCACCCCGATCACCCGGTCTCCGAAGAGCTCGGGGTGGTGCTCGGCGAGCGCGATGATCGACATCCCGCCCATGGAGTGCCCGACCAGCACGACCGGGCCGTCGGGAACGACCTCGTCGAGGATCTGCTTGAGGTCCTCGCCCAGCTGGTCGATGGTCGCGTGACCCATCGACGAGCGACCGGAACGGCCGTGGGAGCGCTGGTCGTAGTAGACCGTGCGCACCAGCCCGCGGTAGCCCGCACGCTGGAAGTGCCAGCAGTCCAGGTTGAGCGCGTAGCCGTGGCAGAACACGACCGTGAGCGTCGGCTGACCGGCACCGACGCTCCGACGGCGGCCGCCCGCGGGTTGGGGGCCGGCGTACTCGTCGACCTCCACGTGCAGGGGCACCCCGTCGCCGGCCACGACCGTGATCGGTGGGGTGCGCAACGAACCGAACGGGGTCTGCTCCCCGGCGCCGCGGCGCGCGATCACCCGTCGGTGCCGGGCCACTCCGACGGCGGTGCCGGCGACGGCAACGCCCGCGGCACCGGCCGCCACCCCGAGGAGCTTGCGGCTCAGGTTCTTGCGGGAACTCGTGCGGGGGGTCATGCGGGAGTACCTCCGGAAATGGCGGTCAGGGGCTCCGAGTCGTGGTGGCGCCGCGTCATCCGGCCGCCGATCCGGGTGACGATCTCGTAGGAGATGGTGCCGCAGACCTCGGCCCAGTCCTGGGCCGTCGGCTCGCCGTGCTGCCCGGCTCCGAAGAGAACGACCTCGGTCCCGGGCGCCGGCCGGTCGCCGTCGAGGTCGACCACGAACTGGTCCATGCAGATCCGGCCCCGGACCGGCCGCCGCCGCCCGGCCACCCAGGTCTCGGCGACGTTGCCGGCGTGCCGCGGCACCCCGTCGCCGTACCCCACTGGCACCAGGCCGACGGTCGTGGCGTGTTCCGCGACCCACGTGTGGCCGTAGGAGACTCCGGCACCGGGCGCCAGCGGCTTGACCATGGCGAGCGCGGCCCGCACCGTCATCGCCGGGACCAGTCCCAGGTCGGGGCTCACGCCGGGTGCCGGGTCGAGACCGTACGACGCCAGCCCGCAGCGCACGAGGTCGAAGCGGGACGAGGGGCGCAGGATCGCGGCAGCGGAGTTCGCGAGGTGGCGCACCTCGGGCCGCAGACCGGCGGCCTCGGCCTCGGCCAGGGCTGACCGGAAGACCTGCTCCTGGGCGTCGTTGGCCGGGTGGTCGGGTTCGTCGCTGCACGCGAGGTGGGACCAGACGCCCGTGACCCGCCAGCGGCCGGCCTCCTCGCCGGAGCGGGCGGCGGCCACCAGGGCCGGCCAGTCCGCGGGCAGCGCTCCCCCGCGGGACAGCCCGGTGTCGACCTTGAGCTGGAGTCTGGCCGGCCGGCCGGCCGCGCGGACCCCATCAGCGATCTCGCCCAGCTGGGCCAGGGAGTACGCCGTGAGGTCGATGTCGGCGGCCACCGCAGGGGCGTAGTCCTCACCCGGGACGGCCAGCCAGCACAGGAGACGGCCGGTGTCGCCCCCCGAGCGCAGGGCGAGCGCCTCGTCCAGGGTCGCGACTCCGAGCCAATCAGCACCGCCGGCGCGGGCCGCCACGGCTGCCGGGAGGAGGCCGTGGCCGTAGGCGTCCGCCTTGACCACGGTCATCATCCGGACCGGGTCACCGACCAGCTCGCGCAACCGTCGCACGTTGTTCCGGATCGCCGCGAGATCGACGACGATCTCGGCGCGCGGGACCGGCGGGAGGCTCATGTCACCCGATTGTTCCATCCCGCGGCCGCGGCGCTCGTGGGGCGTCAGCTCGTCGACACCAGTCCGCGGACGACCTCGCGCACTCCGGAGGCCACCTCACCCGCCACGAGAGGGCCACCACGCGAGACCAGCGAGGCGGCGGCACCGTGCAGCCAGGAGCCGACCGAGGCCGCGTCGAACGGGGTCAACCCGGCGGCCACCAGCGCACCGATCAACCCGGCCAGGACGTCCCCGGCCCCCGCTGTGGCCAGCCACGGCACTCCGGTGGTGGTGACCCGGATCGGGCCGGTCGGCCCGGCGACCAACGTGTGGCGGCCCTTGAGCAGCACCACCGCGTCGTACCTCTGCGCCGCGAGGCGGACATGGGCCAGGGGCGCCGCCTCGATGACGTCGCGGTCGATCCCGAGCATCCGGGAGAGCTCCCCGGCGTGCGGGGTGAGGACCGAAGGAACAGCGAGCGGGCCGCTGACGTGGCCGAGCGCGTCGGCGTCGACCACGACGGGGACCCCGTCGGCCACCGCCGCCTCCAGCTCGGCGCCGGCCGCGTCGCCACCGCCGGAGCCGACCACCCAGGCCTGGACCCGGCCGGCCCCGACGACCTCGGGGTGCGCGGTGCGGACCCGCTCGGCGACCGCGGCGTCCCCGACGTACCGGACCATGCCGCACAGGCCCGTGCTGGCACCGGAGACGCAGAGCAGCGCCGCGCCGGGATAGGCGGCAGAGCCGGCTCGCACGCCGACGACTCCACGGACGTACTTCTGCGCGTCGCCGCGGGGGCGGGGCACAAGGGCGGCCACGTCAGCAGGCTGGAGCGCCTCGACCGGGGCCTCGGGGAGGTCGAGGCCAAGGTCGACGAGGTGGACCGCTCCGGACGCCGACGCGGCGGGGTCGACGAGGTGCGCGATCTTGAGGGTCCCGAAGGTGACCGTGAGCGCAGCCTCGACGTGGGGGCCGGCCAGCTCGCCGGAGTCGACGTCGACCCCGGAGGGCAGGTCGACCGCGACGACCGGGACGCCGGCAACCGCCGCGAGCGCCGCCACCGCGTCGGGGCGCAGGCCGGGACGAGCCCCGATCCCGACGATGCCGTCCACCACCACCTCGGGACGCCGACCCGGGACCGAGCCGGCAGCGAACCGGGACACCCGACCGCCGCTGGCGCGCAGCGCGCTCACGCCGGCCTCGTGCGCGCGCTCGGACAGCAACCAGGCCTCGACGGCGCAGCCCCGCCGGGCCAGCAGGGCGCCGGCGAAGAGCGCGTCGCCGCCGTTGTCGCCGGGGCCGACCAGCAGCAGCACCCGACGGCCGTACGCCGAACCCAGCAGGTCGAGGACCGCGTAGGCCAGACCAGCGGCGGCACGTTGCATCAGCGCACCTGGGGGCGACGCGGCCAGCAACCGCTCCTCGGCAGCCCGGACCTGCGCGACGGTGTGCGCGCGTCTCACGACTCCAGCACCACCAAGGCCGAGGCGATGCCGGCGTCGTGGGACAGCGACAGGTGCACGGAGCCCACGCCGAGCTCGTCGGCCCGGGCCTGCACGGTTCCGCGCAACTCGAACCGGGGTCGTCCGGACTCCTCGGAGACCACCTCGGCGTCGTGCCAGGACATCCCGACCGGCGCACCGAGGGCCTTGGCCAGCGCCTCCTTGGCGGCGAACCTGGCCGCCAGCGAGGCCAGGGGGCGATCCCGCTCACGAGGCGTGAAGAGCCGCTCGCGCAGCCCGGGAGTGCGCGCCATCGAGGCCTCGAAGCGGTCCAGGTCGGCCACGTCGATCCCGACGCCGATGACGGCCACGTCTACTCGACCGTCACGGACTTGGCGAGGTTCCGCGGCTGGTCCACGTCGTGACCCATCAGCGTGGCGAGCTCACAGGCGAAGAGCTGCAGCGGCACCACCGCCACCAGGGGCTGGAGCAGCACCGGCACCCGCGGCAGCCGGATGAGCACATCGGCGTACGGCGTGATCGTCTCGTCGCCGTCCTCGACCAGACAGATTGTCCTGGCGCCCCGGGCACGGACCTCCTGGATGCCGCTGATCATCTTGTCGCGCAGCTGGTCGCGCCCACGTGGGGGGACGACGCACAGCACCGGCAGCCCCTCCTCGATCAGCGCGATGGGGCCGTGCTTGAGCTCGCCGGCGGCGAACCCCTCGGCGTGCAGGTAGGCCAGCTCCTTGAGCTTGAGCGCGCCCTCGAGCGCCACCGGGTAGCCCGCATGCCGGCCGAGGAAGAGCACCGAGGTGGCCCCGAGGTGCTCCTGGGCGAGGTCGTAGACCTGCTGGGCGTTGTCGAGGACCTGCTGGATGTGGTCGGGCATCGCGTGGAGCTGGTCGAGCACCTGGGAGATCTCGTCGCCGTAGCGGGTGCCCTTGACCTGGGCGAGGTAGAGCGCGAGCAGGTAGCAGGCCACCAGCTGGGTGAGGAACCCCTTGGTCGAGGCGACCCCGATCTCTGGGCCGGCGTGGGTGTAGATGACCGCGTCGGACTCGCGCGGAATCGTGGAGCCGTTGGTGTTGCAGATGGCCAGCACCCGGGCGCGCTGCACCCGCGCGTGGCGGATCGCCTGCAGCGTGTCGGCGGTCTCGCCGGACTGGCTGATCGCCACGACCAGGGTCGTGGCGGTGAGGATCGGGTCGCGGTAGCGGAACTCCGAGGCCAGCTCCACCTCGACCGGGATCCGGGTCCAGTGCTCGATGGCGTACTTCGCCACCATGCCGGCGTAGAAGGAGGTCCCGCAGGCGATGATGATGATCTTGTCGACGTCTCGCAGCTCCTGGTCGGACAGCCGCATCTCGTCGAGGTGCAGCAGCCCGTCCGGCGTACGACGACCCAGCAGCGAGTCGGCCACGGCGTGCGGCTGCTCGTGGATCTCCTTGCGCATGAACCAGTCGTGGCCATCCTTCTCGGCGGCCGAGAGGTCCCAGTCGACGTGGTAACGGCGGCCCTCGCGAGGGGTGCCGTCGAACCCTGTGATGCTGACCCCGTCACGGGTGATCGTGACGACCTGGTCCTGGCCCAGCTCCAGCGCCTCGCGGGTGTGCTCGATGAAGGCGGCCACGTCCGAGCCGAGGAAGTTCTCGCCCTCGCCGAGCCCGACGACCAGGGGCGAGTTGCGGCGGGCGGCGACCACCCGGTCGGGGTCCTGGGCGTCGATGGCCACCAGCGTGAAGGCTCCCTCGAGCAACCGGCAGACGGTCTGCATCGCGGTGGTCAGGTCGTTGCCACGGTCCAGCTCACGCTCCATCAGGTGGGCGGCGACCTCGGTGTCGGTCTCGGAGAGCAACTCGTGGCCGGCGTCCTCGAGCTCGGTGCGCAGCTCGGCGAAGTTCTCGATGATCCCGTTGTGGACGAGCGCGAGGCGGCCCGACTGGCCCAGGTGCGGGTGGGCGTTGACGTCGTTGGGCGCACCATGGGTGGCCCAGCGGGTGTGGCCGAGCCCGGTGGTGGACGCCGGGAGCGGGCTGTCGGAGATCGCCTTCTCGAGGTTGGCCAACTTGCCGGCCCTCTTGTCCGAGGCCAGGGTGCCGTGGTCGATGAGTGCGATCCCGGCAGAGTCGTAGCCGCGGTACTCCAGGCGCCGGAGCCCCTCGATGACGACGGACTGCGCCTGTTGGTGACCGACGTAGCCCACGATTCCGCACATGCGGCCGAGTCTATTCCGCTTGGGTCCTCTGCCCGGGGGGACACGGGGGGCGGAGCCCCCCGTGCGTGCTGCAACAATCTCCCGCATGTCTCACAACGGCGGGGCGCCCGCGGGCGGTCCCGAGGACGCCGGGCGTGAACCCTCGCCGTACATCGAGCTGGACCGGTCCGCGTGGGCGGCGCTGGCCGAGGAGACCACCAACCCGCTCTCCCCGGAGGAGATCGGGCGGCTGCGCGGTCTCGGTGAGTCCCTGGACCTCGACGAGGTCCAGGAGGTCTACCTCCCCCTGTCGCGGCTGCTGAGCCTCTACGTCGAGTCCGCCGGCAACCTGCACCGCAACCAGGAGGACTTCCTCCACCAGCGGACCCCGCCGCGCACGCCGTTCGTGATCGGCCTGGCCGGGTCGGTCGCGGTCGGCAAGTCCACGACCGCGCGGGTGCTCCAGGAGATGCTGGCGCACTGGCCCGAGCACCCCAACGTGGCGCTGGTGACCACTGACGGCTTCCTCTACCCCAACGCCGAGCTGCAGCGCCGCGGGATCCTGCACCGCAAGGGATTCCCCGAGTCCTACGACCGGCGCGCACTGCTCCGCTTCGTGGTCGACATCAAGTCCGGCAAGGACGAGGTGGAGGCGCCGACGTACTCCCACCTCGTCTACGACGTGGTGCCCGACGAGAAGGTCGTCATCAAGCGGCCCGACATCGTCATCATCGAGGGGCTCAACGTGCTCCAACCTGCCCGGGTCCGCGAGGACGGACGGGCCGGGCTGACCCTCAGCGACTTCTTCGACTTCAGCGTCTACGTCGACGCCGGCACCCGGCACATCCGCGACTGGTACGTCGCCCGCTTCCTGCGGCTGCGCGAGACCGCGTTCCGCGACCCGGGGTCGTACTTCGAGAAGTACGGCGCCCTGAGCGTCGCTGAGGCGACGGCCGAGGCGGAACGGATCTGGGACACCATCAACGGCCCCAACCTGAGCGAGAACATCCTGCCGACCCGCTCCCGGGCGACCCTTGTGCTCCGCAAGGACCGAGACCACTCGGTGCGCTACGTGCGGCTCCGCAAGCTCTGATCCACCGTCAACCGGGCAGGGAGCGGACCGTCTCGACGATCCGCTCGGAGAGCCGGCCCGACAGTGACCCCGCGGCACCCACGTCGCGCACCAGGACGAGGTGGGCGACCCCCTCACCGGTGCGGACGCTCACCAGGGTGAGCGCCGCCTGCGGGGCACCGCACGGCCCGTCGCCGTCGACCGCGACCCGCGCCGTCGACCGGACCGCCTCGGTCCCGTCGGGAAAACTGCGCGCCACGGTCCGCAGCGGCGTGTGTGGACGGCGCGTGGTGAGGTCCGCCGCCAGGGCCAGAGCCCGCACCCAACGACGGGCGAGCGCCCGGTTCTCCGTGCGTACCGAGCGGCCGGTCGACCCGCCCGCCGCCGGTCCTGTGAACCCGGCGAAACCGCGGTTGGACGTGACCCGGCCCGCGCAGTAGCCGGCCCGGAAGACGGCGGGGTCCGCGACGGCGACGCTCCGGTCGCCGTGCCGGTCGAGGTAGTAGATGACGGTGTCCCGTTGCCGGGTCCAGCCGTGGTGTGCCGACGGGATCTCGAAGCGAGCGTGAGCTCTCCCGTCCACGACCACCCGCCCTTCCGGGAACCCGGATGGGGACGGCTGCTCCCGCAGGGAGTCGACGGCATCGTCCCGGCTCGCTGCGGCCACGTCACCGTCCCGGCGCAGGTACTCCGTCGCCGTCACCGCGCTCGCGCCCAGCACGGCGAGGACCGCCGCGACGGCGAGCACCGAGGCGACCCGCGAGCGGGTCGGGAGACCGGTCATGCTCAGAGCACTACCCCGGTCCGCGGCCGTCAACCGCCGTCGGCACCGGTTGGGGAGAGTGCCTCAGAGGACTTTCTGCACATCGAGCGAACGCTCCACGACGCGGTAGCCCAGGCGCTCGTTCACCCCGTTCATGGCAGCGTTGGCGCCGCGTTGTGGGTCTCGACGTGCACGCAGTCCGCGAACAGCTCGAGCAGGCGCCGGTGAGTGAGCAGCTTCATGCCCAGGCCGAGACGGTGCCCGCGGTGCGCGGGAAGCACCAGGGTGCCGCCCACCTGCGCGTGTCGCGGGTCGGCGCGGGCGATCCCGAGCTCGGAGAAACCGACCGGGTGACCGTCCGGGCCGAGCGCGAGGGCCACCACCCAGGTGCGCCCCGCCTCGCGGGTGCGCCGTTCGACCTCGTGCAGCCGCGCGGGCGTCCAGTCGGCATCCTCGAGGTCGAGCTCACTGGGTGGCACGAGCCCGATGAAGGCAGACAGGAGCCCGCAGAATTCGTCGACGTACTGCTCGGGGACGGCGTCCTCGAACTGCACGAGACGGTGGTCGCCCAGCGCCGCGGCGACCTCCTCGTCGTACGCCGCCCACCGCGGCGCCCAGGTGGCGAGGTCGACCAGCTTGGTCTCCTCGGCACTCGCGACCGGGTAGCCGTGCGCGGCAGCGAAGAGTGAGCCCGGACTCTCAGCGCCCACGGGCGCACGGACGGTGGAGACGGTGGTGGTGCGCCGGTCGGCCCGCGCGCGTGACTCCAGGTCGGCCAGCAGCCTCCGGCCGACTCCGCGTCGACGGTGCTCGGGAGGCACCCAGACGTCGACCTGGGCCAGGTGGGTGTTGTCGGCGTCGAAGCAGAAGAGCTAGCCGGAGCCGACGACGTCCCCGTCACGCAGGGCCAGCAGCAGTACCGCGCGCCCGTCGGTGCGGTCCTGGGTGGCCGCCACCTGCGCCACTTCCCACACCGGCCAGGCATCGAACGCCCGCTCGGCCGAGGCGGCCCGTGCGACCGCCCACCAGGCCCTCAGCGCGGCCTCGTCGGCCGGATCGATCTCTCGCAGCTCCACGTCGCTCATGCCGGCCAACCCTAGGCAGCACCATCCGGTTTCGCTCCCCGATTTCCGGAGGGAGAGTCGCTCAGCCACCCATCCCTGCGGGAACCGCGGGCGGCGGACCGAGGATCTCCTGACCGCCCGCCATGGCCGCGGCCGCGAGGTCGGCCATCGAGATCTCCCAGCCCCCCTCCGGAGTCGGGCCGGCGAGGTCGTGGCCGGCCGCCCGGAAGAACCCCTCGATCCCGCTAGGGGTGCACAGGGTGAGGAAGTCCGCCTCGTCGCTGAGGAACCGGTAGGCGTGGGGCACGTCGCGGGGCAGGAAGACCGCTCCGCCCTCTCCGACCTCGTGCACCTGGTCACCGACGTGGAAGAGACCTCGACCCGAGAGCAGGACGAACATCTCGTCCTCCTGCCGGTGCAGGTGCAGCGGCGAGGCGGCGCCGGCCCCGAGATGGCTGCGCACCACCGTGAGCTGCCCCCCGGTCGCGGCCGCGTCCAGCAGGATCGAGAGCGTGCCCCCTCCGAGCCAGCCGAGCTGCTGGTGGTCTGCGGCCTGGGCGATGTAGGCGAGACTCATGGCGACCCCTTTGGTTACCGTTCATCTAATGAATATGTGCACGGTAAGGTTGCGGCATGGTTGACGTCAACAGCCCGGTCAGCCCGCGGCGGCGCAAGCCGGGCTACCACTCTCCGCTCCGGGCCGAGCAGGCCGCCCGCAGCCGGGCCGCCGTGCTCACGGCCGCCCGGGAGCTCTTCGTGACCCAGGGGTACGCCGCGACGACCCTCGACCAGGTCGCCGGGCTGGCCGGCGTCAGCAAACCGACCGTGTTCAACGCGATCGGCAACAAGGCCACCCTGTTCCGGGTCGTGCGGGACGTGGCGATGGCCGGTGACGACACCGACGTAGCGGTGACCCAGCGGGCCTCGGTGAGCGCCATCGAGCAGGCATCCGACCTGGACGGTGCCGTCCACGCGGTGGCCGAGCACCTGAGCGCCCTGTGCGAGCGGTACTACCCGATCCACCATGCCCTGACCAGGGCGGACGCCCCGCTCGCAGACCTGTACGCCGAGGCGGAGCGCCAGCGCCTCGTCGGCGCCGGTCAACTGCTGGACCGACTCAGCACGCACGCTCGCTGCCGGGTCCCCCGCGACGAGGCGGTCGATCGGCTCTGGCTGCTGATGTCGCCCGAGAACTACGGACGGCTCGTGGTCGAGCGGGGCTGGCCGCTCGGGCGCTACCGCACGTGGCTGGTGGAGGCAGTGCGGGCGCAGCTCTTCTGAGTGCGGTTCAGGCGAGGGCGAGCTGCTGGCGCACGACCACGGCAAGCCGCTCGGCCACGTCCCTCGCCTCGTCCTGCGTCGGCGCCTCGACCATGACTCGCACCAGCGCCTCGGTGCCCGACGGGCGCAGCAGGATGCGACCGGTGTCGCCGAGCAGCGCCTCCTCCTCGGCCACAGCGGCAGCGAGGACGGCGTCGTCGTCGGCGCGGGACTTGTCGACGCCGGGCACATTGACCAGGACCTGCGGGAGTCGGGTGACCACCGAGGCCAGCGACTGGAGGCTCTGACCGGTCGCCGCCATCCGCTCGAGGACGTGCAGTGCGGTGAGGATGCCGTCTCCGGTGGTGGCGTACTCGCTCATGATGACGTGACCGGACTGCTCGCCACCGAGTGAGTAGCCGGAGACCCGCATCGCCTCGAGGACGTAGCGGTCACCGACCTTGGTCTGGCGCACGCCGAGCCCGGCGGCCTTCATGGCCTGCACGAAGCCCAGGTTGCTCATCACGGTCGCGACCACGGTGTTCTTGACCAGCTGCCCGGACAGCGCCATGGCGAGGGCGATGATCGCGAGGATCTGGTCGCCGTCGACGACGTTGCCCTCGTGGTCGACAGCCAGGCACCGGTCTGAGTCGCCGTCCAGCGCGAAGCCGGCATCCGCACCGTGCTCGAGAACCGCGGCCCGCAGCGGGCCGAGGTCCGTCGAGCCGCAGCCGTCGTTGATGTTCAGGCCGTCGGGCTGGTCGTGGATGGCGATCACCGTCGCGCCAGCCTGGGTCAGCGCCCGCGGGCCGGCCTCGAACGCGGCCCCCTCGGCGCAGTCGAGCACGACAGTGAGCCCGGTGAGGGGCAGCTTGATGGTGGAGTCGAGATGGGCCACGTAGTCGTCGACGGACGCGGCGTACGACGAGACCCGGCCGACGTCGCCGCCGGTGGGCCGCTCCCACGGCTCACCCATGCGCTGCTCGATGGCGGCCTCGATGGCGTCGTCGAGCTTGACGCCACCCCTGGCGAGGAACTTGATCCCGTTGTCGGGCATCGGGTTGTGCGAGGCGGACAGCATGACGCCCACGTCGGCACCCAGGGTGTCGGTCAGGTAGGCGACCCCCGGTGTCGGCAGCACGCCCAGCAGCAGCACGTCGACCCCCGCCGAGGCGAGGCCGGCGACGACCGCGGCCTCCAGGAACTGCCCGGAGATCCGCGTGTCCCGCCCGACCACGGCGAGGGGACGATGCCCCGCGAACTCTCCGCGGTCGGACAGGACGTGTGCTGCGGCAACGGAAAGGTCCAGGGCCAGCTCCGCGGTCAGTTGACCGTTTGCCAGGCCCCGGACCCCGTCCGTGCCGAAAAGTCGCTGCGCCATGGGAACTGACGCTAGCCGATCAGCGCTTGCTGAACTGCGGCGCCTTGCGAGCCTTCTTGAGACCGGCCTTCTTGCGCTCGATGACGCGGGCGTCACGCGTGAGCAGCCCGGCCTTCTTGAGCGAGGGACGGTTGGTCTCGGTGTCGATCTCGTTCAGGCACCGAGCCACGCCGAGGCGCAGGGCGCCGGCCTGACCGGTGATGCCGCCGCCGTGGATGCGGGCGATGACGTCGAAGCGGCCTTCCAGCTGGAGGTTCGCGAACGGCTCGTTCACGACCTGCTGGTGCAACTTGTTCGGGAAGTAGTTGTCCAGGGTGCGACCGTTGACGGTCCACACTCCGGTGCCGGGGACGATGCGCACCCGGGCGACGGCCTCCTTGCGACGGCCGGTGGCCGCAGCGGGGGCGATCGTCGCGGGACGCAGGGGAGCGTCCGCGGACGGCTCGCTCTCCGAGCTGTAGGCAACGCCCTGATCGTTCGTCTCGAAGGTCACCTCGACCTCAGCGGTCTCGGTGGTCTCGGTGTTCTCGGTGGTCTCAGCCACGGTATTCCTCACTCAGTCTTTCTCGCGGATGCCAGTGAATTACTGGGAGACCTGGACGATCTCGAAGGGCGTGGCCTGCTGGGCGTCGTGCGGGTGCGTCGGGCCCGTGTAGACCTTGAGCTTCTTCAGCACCTGACGTCCGAGGCGGTTCTTGGGGAGCATGCCCCACACGGCGTTCCCGATGGCCTTGCGGGCGTGCTTCTCGAGCAGCTCACCGAAGGGCGTGGCCGAGAGGCCGCCCGGGAAGCCGGAGTGGCGGTAGGCCATCTTGGTGGTCTTCTTGGTCCCCGACAGCGACACCTTGG
>JBKJLD010000046.1:0-24302 GCA_046597165.1 Nocardioides sp. | reverse complement strand
GTCGGAGTTGCGCCGCCAGCCGGCCGGGAGCGAGAGCGCGCGCGGTGACCAGGACGCCGCACTCCGGGTCGGAGTTGCGACTCCCGGGCCGCCCTCGCGCTCTCGCTCCCGGCCGGCTGGCGGCGCAACTCCGACCCGGAGTGCGGCGTCCTGGTCACCGCGCGCGCCGCGACCCCGCCCGCGAGCGGGGTGCGGCCGCGGGTCACCCTGCGTTGCGAGCCGGTCGAGACCGGACCCCAGCGGTGGCACGAGGAGACGCTCGCCGGGCTCTTCGAGCGCCTGACGGCCCTCGACGTCGAGGACGAGGACGACTACGAGATCGGTGCCCACGAGGTGGCCTACCGGCGCTACGCGCACCGCGCCCGGGGAGTCGACCTGCTGTGCGAGGAGTGGGCCTGGCTCGTCGACGGCACCGGCTACGTCCTGCGCTGCACGGTCGCCCGGGAGGACTATCCGGACTACTGCGACGTCTTCGAGGCGGTGGCGGAGACCTTCGACCCGGCGCCGGCGCGCGCGTGACCCGCTCCCGGCGGCCGATGCCCGGAAGTCTCAGACGGGGGCCTCACCGGCCGCCGCCCGGGCGGCACGTTCGGCGACGGCGAACTCGTCCGTGGTGGCGTCGTAGGACCAGAAGTCGCGCAGCGCCAGGGCCGTGACCGTGACGCCGGCTATGCACGCGAAGCCACCACTCGAGATCGCGCCGCGGACCGTCCACAGGTCGGCCGTGAGGCCGGCCCGGACCTGACCGCCCAGGGGGCCGAGGGAGTAGGACAGCATCTCGATGCCGGCCAGCCGCCCCCGCATGGTCTCGGGGATGGTCTGGTTCCACACCGTGCTCCGGAAGACCCCGGAGATCATGTCGGCCGCCCCGGAGAGCATCAGGAAGAGCGCGACCAGCCAGATGCTCGGCATCAGGCCGGCGAAGCCGACACAGGCGCCGTACGCCGCCGCGGCGATGACGATCGCTCGCCCGTGGTGGTTGATCCGCGAGGTCCAGCCGCTGAGGGCGGTCGCCAGGAGAGCTCCCACGGTCTCGGCGGAGTAGAGCAGGCCGAGCAGCTCGGGGCGGCGGAAGACCTCCTCGACCAGCGCCGGGAAGAGGACCACGGGCAGCGCCAGCAGCATCGCGGCGATGTCGACGAGGTAGGTGCCGAGCAGGTCGCGGCGCGAGAGCGCGTAGCGCAGCCCCTCGGCCACGCCGGCCAGGCTGGGCGGGGTGGTCTCGCCCCGGTGGGGGTAGGGGCGCATCGCGGTGAAGAGCAGGGTGGCGACCATCAGGCCCGCGATGTCGACCAGGAAGCACCAGCCGATGCCGACGTAGGCGACCAACAGGCCGCCGAGGGCCGGCCCGACCAGGACACCGATCTGCATCCCCAGGCTGGTCAGGTTGTTGGCCGCGACGATCTGCTCGTGCCGGACCGTGCGCGGCATCAGCGCCTCGCGGGAGGGCCGCTGCATCGAGGAGCTCGAGGCGAGGAAGGCGGCGGTGACGAAGATGACCCAGATGCTCGGCCGGTCGCGAAAGGCGTTGACGGCCAGCACGGCGGTGAAGCCGGCCTGGGCCACTCCGGTCCAGATGAGCAGCCGACGCCGGTCCACGTGGTCGGCCAGCGCGCCGCCGTACAGGCCGAAGACGACCAGCGGCACCAGCTCGACCAGGCCGATCGCCCCGACCGCGAAGTTGGACCGGGTGAGGATGTAGATCTGGTAGGGGATGGCGACGTAGGAGACCATCGCGCCGAAGTAGAAGACGGTCCCCGCCGCAACGAGCAGCCGGAAGTCACGGGACTCGCGCAGGGGCGTGACGTCCATGCGCAGCGCGCGGAATCGGTCTCGCCAGGTCACAACCGGTCATGGTGCACCCTGGACACCTCTCCTCGCACCTGGGTTTGGGCCCTCGAGCGCTCAGGGTCGTCACTTCTCAGTCACTCCCTGACGTTCCTGGGCGTTGCAACGGCTGAGAACGTCAGTGATCGCCGGTGCACCGGCGATCCATCCAGGTCCCCGGGGAAACTGGGGCCGGCTCAGGCGGTGACCGGCGCGACCCGGATGCGCGAGCCGCGGCGCGGGACGCTGGTGATGTTGCGGACCTTGGGCTCGTCGTCACCGACCGCGGTGACGTCGTAGGCCGTGAGCACCTCGCGCAGGACCGCGACTCCCTCCATCAGCGAGAAGCCGGCGCCGATGCAGCGGCGGACCCCACCACCGAAGGGGATCCAGGTGTTGGTCGGCGGGTTGTGGCCCAGGAACCGCTCGGGGCGGAACACCTCGGGCTGCTCGTGGTTCTCCTCGCGGCTGTGGGCCAGGATGATCGACGGCCCGATCGTCACGCCCGCCGGCAGGTCGAGGCCGCCGACGGTGGCGGGCTTCATCAGGGTCCGCACCACCATGGGGATGACCGGGTGCAGCCGCATCGACTCCTTCATGACCGCGTCGAGCCAGGCGTCGTCGCCGGTCAGCGCCGCCTCTCGGGCCCGACGCCGCTGCTCGGGGTCGCGGCCGATCTCGTGCAGCGCCCAGGCCAGCGCGGTCGCGGTCGTCTCGTGCCCGGCGAGCAGCAGGGTGACCAGCTGGTCGCGCAGCTCGGTGTCGGTCAGGGCGTCCCCCGGCGCGCCCTCGGTGCCGCCCTCGGTGTCGGGGTCGTTGACCAGGATCAGCCGGGAGAGGACGTCGGTCCGCTCCGCCAGATCGGGGGCCAGGCGACGCTCGCGGATCTCGGCGTACATCAGCTCGTCGAGCTCGAGCTGGTTCTGGACGGTGCGCTTCCAGGGGCCGATCTTCTGCAGCCTGGGGTAGCCCCAGCCGAGCAGGATCGCGGGGCTGATCTCGACGGTCCGGTTGACGCGCGGGCGCAGCGCGGCCAGCCGGGACTCATCGGTGACCCCGAAGACGACCCGCAGGATCACCTCGAGGGTGAGCGCGTTCATCCGCTCGAGCGAGCGGAACTCCGAGCCCGGCACCCAGCGCGCGACCTCCTCGCGGGCCAGGTCGGTGACCAGGGCCTCGTACCCGCGCAGGGCATGACCGTTGAACGCCGGCATCAGCAGCTTGCGGGCCCGCTTGTGCTCGGTCGAGTCCTGGAGCAGCAGCGAGTGCTCCCCCATGATCGGGCCGAGGATCGCGTTGCCCTTGCCGGCGTGGAAGACCTCGGGGTCGCCGGCGAAGATCTCCCTGGCGTGCTCGGGGCGGCTGAAGAGCACCAGCGGTCGGCCGCCGGGGACCAGGCGGACGGTGAAGGCGTCGCCGTACCGACGCTGGAGGTAGGGCACGAAGCGGTGCCGGAACCGGAGCAGCCCTGCGGTCTGGAGGAGCGCGGGCCACCGCGGGCCCGGGGGCAGGCCCCTCGCGTCGACCGGCGGCAGCCCTCCTCCGCCGGCGGGGTTCATCCGCCGCAGCCGCTCGCGGGTGAGGTCTCCGGCGTCGTGCTCCACAGTGGTCACGCTCACATACTACGAGTACGTCAAGGGGGTGTCACCCGACCGCCACCGGGGCGAGATGGCGGCTCAGGAACCGTACCTGGTGGGCCACCACCTGCTCGTGCCACTCGGCACCGGCGTAGACGTCGAAGTGGTCGCACGGGTAGTGCCGCACCTCGGCCCGGCCCTTGACCGCCGCCTTGGCGGCCGCGTGCGGCGGGGCGCTGCGGTCGAAGTCGGCGATCTGGACCAGGAGCGGGCAGCGCAGCTCCTTGGCGCTGCGGCCCGGGCGGTGGTTCCCGAGCTCGAGCCCCACGGTCGCGGAGATCTCGTTGCGCCAGGTCGGGCCCGCGATCGCGTGGTAGGCCTCGAAGCAGCCGTCGAGGGTGAGCGCGGCGATGTCCCCGGGCCGGCCGACCACCGGCATCATCACGTCGGGACGCCCGCGGAGCTGAGCCACCCGGCCGCGCATCCCGGCGGCGGTCGAGCGCAGCATCTGTCGCGTGGTGTGGTGGGCCAGTGCGTGCCGGCCGGCGGCGAGCCCGTCGACCAGCGGCGTCAGCGCGACGACGGCGGCGACGTCCTCGCGCCCGGCCCCGACCGCGAGCACGTGCCCACCGGCCAGCGACACGCCCCAGAGCACCAGCCGCTGCGGGTCGACGCCGGGCAGCGTGGCGGCCGCCGCCAGCGCGGCGCGGTAGTCCTCCACCTGGTCGGCCATCGAGACCGTCTGGCGGGGCGTGCCCCCGCTGGCTCCGAAGCCTCGGTAGTCGAAGGCCAGGACGTCGAGCCCGGCCGTGGCGAGCGCCTCGGCGAACGGCTCGAGTCCCGAGTCCTTGGTGCCGGCGAGGCCGTGGGCCATCACGACGCACGGACGCCCGGCGGGTCCGGCGAGCGCGTCGCCGGCACCGGTGAAGTGCCAGCCGTCGCAGTCCGCAGAAGCGGCTCCGGTGCCGGAGCGGAAACTCACCTGGTCGTGGGTCATGCGGGGGTCTCCTCGTCGGCAGCCGTGCCATGGATGGTGCGCAGCCAGATGGTCACGAGCGCCTCGACGTGCCGCTCGCGGGGCAGCGCGCCGCCCAGCGAGAGCCGCTCCAGGGCCCGGTCGTTCAGCTCGAGCAGGACGGTGGCCAGCGCGGTCGCGTCCGGGCCGTCCGGCGCGCGGCCGGCGGCGCGCTCGGAGTCGATCATCGCGGCGACCGGCGCCACGAAGGAGTGCCGGTCGGCGTCCCACATCTCGCGGACCGCGGGGTTGGCGGCGCGCGCCTCGAGCATCGCCCGGAAGAGGTGCTCGTGTCGCGCCCAGGCGTCGAAGAGACCGTTGATGGTCGTCTCGACCCGCCACCGTGGCGTCCCCTCGCCCCCCACCAGGACGGCGCCGGCCGCGAACACCTCGTCGTACATCTCCTCGCTGAGCGCGGCCACGGCCGCAGCCTTGTTCTCGAAGTAGAAGTAGAACGCCGAACGGGTCACCCCAGCCCGACGGGAGATGTCCGCGATGTTGATCGAGTCCAGGCTGCTCTCCTGCAGATGGTGGTCGAGCGACTCGAGCAGGGCGCTGCGTCGCTGGTCGCCCTTGGGAGGCGTACGACGCTCGGTCGGTGTGGAGTTCATGCCGTGGCGGCGTCGAGCGCCGCGCCCGCCCGACCCGCGAGCCGCGGAGCCCCGTCACGCTGCGCCCGGCGTCGTCCGGCCGGGATCTCCTTGGTGCGCAGGTCGTGCTCGTAGATGAAGTAGTCGACCTGTTGAGTGTGCCGCGGCCGGTCGAGCACGTGACCGGTGTACTTCTGCTGGTCCTCCAGGATCACGCGCTCCATGTCCGGCTCGGGGGGCAGCCGGTAGTGCCCAGCGGCGTACGCCCCGAGCAGCCGGGCCTGGCTCTCGACGAACGGGAAGAGGGTCGGCGTCGCCTGCGCGAAGCCCATGAAGACGAGGTCGTCGAGCCCCGGCTTGAACATCCGCTTGAAGAGCGGCAGCCGGTTCTCCGGTGCGCTGATGAAACCGGGGTCGAAGAACGGGAAGGTGATGTTGTAGCCGGTCGCGTAGACGATCACGTCGAAGTCGCTGCTGGTGCCGTCCTCGAAGTGGACGGTCTCGCCGTCGAGGCGCGCGACGTTCCCCTTCGGGACGATGTCCCCGGAGCCGAGGCGCAGCGGCAGCTCGACCGACTGGGTGGGGTGGGCCTCGAAGAACTTGTGGTTGGGCGCCGGCAGTCCGTAGAGCTCGGGGTTGGAGCCGGCCATGAACTGCATCTTCTGCAGGAACTTCCGCTGCCAGGCCAGCGGGAGGTAGGGCGTGGTGACGTAGTACTTGTCGGCCGGGAGCCCCCCGGTGTACTTCGGGACGATCCACGCACTGGAGCGCGTCGACAGCGTTACCTGGTTCTGCAGCGACCGGCTGGACAGCTCGACGGCGATGTCGGCCGCGCTGTTGCCGAGCCCGACGACCAGGATCCGCTTTCCGGTGAAGTCCAGCGGGTCGTGCGGGTCGATGTAGTGGTGCGAGTGGATGGCGACACCGCTGAACTCACCGGGGAAGTCGGCGAAGCGCGGGTCCCAGTGGTGGCCGTTGCCGACGACGAGCAGGTCGAATCGACGCCGATCCCCCGCTTGGTCCTCGAGCTCCCAGCCGCCGCCGGGCAGCCGCTCGGCGTGCACGACGCCGTTCTCGAACTCGATGTGCTCCTTGAGGCCGAACGCCTCGGCGTACGACTCGAGGTACTCCTTGATCTGGGTGTGGTGCGGGAAGTCCGGGA
Organism: Nocardioides sp.; assembly: GCA_046597165.1. Classification (GTDB taxonomy): domain Bacteria; phylum Actinomycetota; class Actinomycetes; order Propionibacteriales; family Nocardioidaceae; genus Nocardioides. The sequence continues at coordinate 18,131 of JBKJLD010000046.1, read as the reverse complement.
AGGAGTCCGGCATCGGGAAGTCCTTGAAGGACAACCGGTGCTTGGAGGTGTCGATGTGCAGCGAGCGGTAGGCGGAGCTGTGCCCGTTGGGGTTGCCGAACGCCCAGTTGCCGCCGATCCGGTCCGAGGACTCGAAGCACGTGTAGGGGACGGCGTAGTCGTTGAGCATCTTGGCGGCGGTCAGGCCGCTGATGCCGGCCCCGATCACGGCGGTGGTGGGACGAGACACCCTGGCTCCTCTGGTCGCGGTTCGTCCCGTGACGCTAGGACCAGTTTTGACGCGCGTCAAGAAATTTGGACGCCTGTCTGGAGCGGCGCAGCTCGGCCCCGGCCGTAGGCTCGCCCCACCAACCCTCACGAGGAGCCCCGCGTTGTCGAAGTCCGTCCCGTTCCGCACCCTCGGTGCCGCCGGCGCCACGTTGGCCCTCGTCGCCGGGCTGGCCGCTGGCTCAGTGGCCGCACCGGGCCCGGTCGCCCGCACCCAGGCCCCCGACACGCTCTTCCCCCACCAGGGGAACCCGGGCTACGACGTGCGCCACTACGACGTCGCCCTCGACTACGCGCCGCTCACCAACCACCTCGACGCCGTCACCACGATCCGGGCCCACGCCCGGCACCGACTCACGTCGTACCACCTCGACCTGTCCGGGATGACCGTCAGCGCGATCACCGTCGACGGCCGGGCGGCCACCTGGACCCGCAGCGGCCACGAGCTGGTGGTGACCCCCGCCCGGAAGGTCTCGGGCAGGTTCATCACGACGGTCAGCTACGCCGGCACGCCCGCTGAGCACACCGACGCCGACGGCTCCACCGAGGGCTGGGTCCGCACGGCCGACGGGGCGATCGCCCTCGGCGAGCCGGTCGGCGCGATGACCTGGCTCCCGTCGAACAACACCCCGGGCGACAAGGCGACCTACACCTTCCGGGTCACCGCGCCGGACACCCACCAGGTAGCGGCCAACGGCGTCCTCGCCAAGCAGGTCGACGACGGCACGCGCACGACGTGGGTCTGGCGGGCCGAGGAGCCGATGTCGACCTACCTGGCCACCGTGGCAATCGGGAAGTTCGACGTCTACAACTCGACGATGAGCTCGATCACCGGTGACCCGATCTCCATCTCGTCGTTCATCGACGCGACCGGCAACCCGGCCACCGAGGCACGCAGCCTGCTGCCGGAGGTGATCTCCTTCGAGGAGAAGCTCTTCGGGCCCTACCCGTTCTCCTCGGCGGGGATGATCGTGGACAACGCCCGCGTCGGCTACGCCCTCGAGACCCAGACCCGGCCGTTCTACCCGGGCCGTGTGGACACCCTGACGCTGGTCCACGAGACGGCGCACCAGTGGTTCGGCGACTCCGTCACGCTGCGCGACTGGCACGACATCTGGCTGGCCGAGGGATTCGCGACGTACGCCGAGTGGCTGTGGGACTCAGCCCACGGCGGCGACACGCCCGCCCAGCAGTTCGCCGCGCTCTACGCCCGGCCCGAGACCGACGGTCTCTGGCACCCGGCGCCGACCCGGTTCACCGACTCCGCGGACCTGTTCGGCAGTCCCGTCTACAACCGTGGCGCGATGACGTTGCAGGTCCTGCGCGAGCGGGTGGGCAGCCGGGACTTCTTCACGATCCTGGAGGCGTGGGCCCACGTGCACCGGCACGGCAGCGGCCGGACCCGACAGTTCGTGGCGCTCGCCGAGCAGGTCTCGGGTCGTCGGCTCGGCGGTCTCTTCCACACCTGGCTCGCGGTGGACGGCAAGCCCGCCGGCTACTGATCAGCTCGCGCGCGGCGCCCACGAGACGACGTCGTAGACGCCGGCTGGCTTGGTCTTCGCGTCCGCACAGCTCTGCCGCCGGGGCTCGCTGAGGGACTCCGCCACCACGACCTCATAGGTCGTCCCCGCTGCGGCGAGCGTGACCACGGAGCCGTCGACACCCAGCACCCGGGCGTCGTCGAGCCGCTCGAGGGCGAGGTGACGGCGCAGGAACAGCTCGGCGGTCTGGGCGGCCCCGGAGCGCCCGGCACGGCCCCGCGCGAGCCCGACCTCGAGTCGCCCGCCCTCGAGCTCGCCGCAGGCACGCACCGCCGAGGCGGCGTCGAGGCGTCCCAGGACCACCCCGCTCGGCAGGGCGAGCAGGGTGCCGGAGAACCGGTGTCCGCCCAGGTGGGTGGTCTCCCAAGTGGCCTCGGGCCAGCCGGCCGCCAACGCTGCGGCGATCGGACGGCCGAGCTCGGCGCAGCAGACGTCGCGACGGCCGTTGGTGCAGACCAGCCACAGTGGATCGTCGTACGACGTGAGGCCGGGGTCGGCGCCCGCGGCCAGGGCCGCCACATCGAGGTCGAGCAGGTCGCGCGCGTCGTCGAGGACCGTGGTCCACACCCGGACCTCGTCCCCGAGGTGGGCGGCGAAGACGCGAACGCCCGGACCGCTGACCCCACCGTGGCGGCGGATGAGCTGCACCCGGATCCCCTCGAGTCCCTCCAGGAAGTCGCGGACCTCCACCGGCAGCCGGCTCTCGGCGACGGCCTGGCGACCCCAGGCTCCGGCGTACTCCACGAGGAGCCACGCCACGTCGGTCGGCGCCGAGCCCGGCATCGGCTCCTCGGCGGCGATACTGGCGGCCGCGCAGCGGAAGTCGTTCGGGGCGATGCTCACCCGGGCGATTGTGCCCGAGCCCCCTCCGAGCGCACCCGGTGGCTCAGGTGGACCACCCCGCCCGCGAACCGGCGCTCGCCGACCAGCTCGAGGTCGAGCCGGACGTCGGTGGGGAGGGCCGGCGTCCCCCCGCCCACCAGGACCGGCGACAGGAAGAGGTGGAGCTCGTCGACCAGCCCGGCGCGCAGCGCCTGGCCGGCCAGTTCGGCGCCCCCGATGCTGACGTCGCCGTCGGCGCGGGCGACGAGGTCACGCACGACGACGGGGTCGAAGTCGCGCTCGATCCGGGTCCGGGCGGTGGCGACCTCGGCCAGGGTTCGCGAGTAGACGACCTTGTCCGCGGCCCGCCACATGAAGGCGTAGTCGCGCATCTCCGCGGCCTGCTCCGGACCCGTGTCGATGGTCTCCCACACCGCCAGCACGTCGTACAACCGGCGGCCGTACAGATGCAGGCCGCTCGAGCGCTGCAGCTCGTTGACGGCCGCGTGCACCTCTGCGTCGGGCGCGCACCAGTCGAAGTTGCCCTCGGCGTCGGCGACGTAGCCGTCCAGCGACGCGATCGCTGCGTAGATGAGTCTGCCCATCTGGGCCCCCTTCGAGTCGGTTACCCGAGCAGCCCGCGGCGTCGGGCGATCGCGGATGCCTCGGTGCGGCCCGCCGCCCCCAGCTTGCCGAGGATGTTGGAGACGTGCACGGAGACGGTCTTGGCGCTGATGAACAGCTGCTTGGCGATCTCGCCGTTGGAGCGACCCTCGGCGACCAGCGCCAGGATCTCCCGCTCGCGAGCGGTGAGCGCGTCGGAGGCGGTGTCGCCGCGGACCGGGCTCGAGCCGAGCGCGCGCAGCTCGTCGAGCAGCGGCTGGGCACCGAGAGCGTGGGCGGCGGCGCGGGCCAGGTCGCCCAGCTCACGGGCCCCGGCGAGGTCGCCGCTGGCCCGCAGGATCGCGGCGAGCACGGTGCGGGAACGCGCCAGCTCGTGCGCGTCGCCGAACTCCTCGAAGAGTGCGGCATCCGTGCGCCAGCTGCCGACCAGCTCCTCGAGCGGGGGCGAGTCCACCCCGGCGATCCAGCGCAGGTGCAGCATCTCGGCGTCGAGACGGGCCGCCCAGGCGCGCCCCTCGGGACCCCAGGCGTCCCCGTCCGCGAACCGCTCGGCGACCGTGCGCCCGTCGCTGTGCAATCGGGCGGCCCGGGTGAGGTACGCCGTCCGCTCGGCCGCCGGCCGGGCCGCCATGTTCGGTGCAATCGCCCCGAGCGTGGTGGCGGCCAGCCGGATCCGGGCGCTGAACCACTCCCGCCAGAGCCGGCCGACGACCACCACCACGTCGTCGTAGGCAGCCAGCGCGGCGTCCGGGTCCCCGAGCCGGCCGGCCTGACGGATCGCGACGGCGGCCCCGTGAATGGCCACGACGCCCTCGCGCGTCCAGTAGCGGCGGATCCCCGGCAGCGCGGCGGAGACGTCCGCGCCCCGGGCGAACTCGATCCCCAGCCGCAGCACGTCGAGCATCGCGCGCTGCACCGGCGGCGCCTGGCCGCGCACCCCACCCAGCGCGAGCGCCGCATCCCAGTCGCCGCGGACTGTCAGCGTCCACATCAGGTGCCACCGCGACTCGAAGGCGTACGGCGTCCAGGGGACGCCGGCCGCCGCGGCTCGCTCGACCGCGCCGCGGAACCAGCTCTCGGTCTCGTCGAACTCCGCCCACTCCTGGAAGGAGCGGCCGAGCATGTAGCGCGCCCGCAGCTCCGACTCGAGGGCGCCGATCTCCTCGGCCCGGGCGACCGCGTCGACGAGCGCGGAGCGCAGCCCCTCCTTGGGGCCGGTCTTCTTCAGCCCACTGAGCGTGGTGGTCGCGTCGGACACCAGCTCGCTGAGGTCGAGCTTCTCCGCCAGCTCGAGGGCGTCCAGTCCGACGCTCTGGGCCTCGGAGTAGCGCCCCATCGAGGCGAGCGCCCGCGCGTGGATGCCGAGCACCTTCGCGCGCAGCCGGGGCGCGTCAGCGGGCACCAGCGCCAGGGCCTCGGCCGAGACGCTGGGCGGGTCCTCCTCGGTCTCGAGGACGGAGAGGGCACTGGCCCGGGCGGCGAGCATCCGGGCCCGCCAGGCGGGCGACGCATCCGCCGGGAGCAGGTCGAGCTGCTCGCGGACCACGGCGGCCGCCCGGTCGGCGTGGCCGCTGGCGACCAGGGCGTCGGCGGTGCCGACCACCAGCTTGGACAGGTCGACGTCGACGTCGGAGGCCCGGCGCGGATCGGCGAGCAGCTCGAGGGCCTGCTGGTAGTGATGGGCCGCCTCGTCGGGGCCGCCGACGGTCAGGGCCTCGCGGCCGGCCTGGATGCTGGCGGTCAGCGCGGTGTCGAGGTCCATCGCCAGCCGCGCGTGCCGGGCCAGCTCGGCCGCGGTTCCCCGGGCCCGGCCCTCACTGAGGGCGGTCGCGTACGCCGCGTGCAGGCGCACGCGCTCGCCGGGCAGCAGGTCGTCGTACACCGCCTCCCCGAGCAGGGCGTGCCGGAAGGCGTAGTGGCCCTCGCCCGCCACCAGGACGTTCATCTCGACCGCCTGCCGGACCCCCTCGTCCAGCGCCGTGGGGCCCAGGCCGGAGGCGGCGGCGAGCAGCTCGTGGGAGACCTTGCGGCCGGCGACACTGGCGGCGCGCACGGCCTGGCGGGCGTCGTCGCCGACCCGGTCGAGCCGGACGAGCAGGACGTCGGCGAGGTCGTCGGGCAACCATTGGCTGGGGCCCGAGGCCGCCCCGACCAGCTCCTCGACGAAGAAGGCGTTGCCCTCGGCGCGCCGGACGATGTCGGCGACCTCCGCCTCGCTCAGCTCCTGGCCGAGCGCCCCGCCGAGCTCGGCGATGAGGGTGCGGACGTCGGGGGCGGCGAGCGGCGAGAGCTGGATCCGCTCCACGCCGCGGATCCGCGACCACTCCGCGACCTGGCGGCGCAGGGGGTGGCGGCGGTGCAGGTCGTCGGAGCGGTACGACGCGACCACGGCGACGGGATTGGTGAAGGGGCGCGAGAAGAGGAAGCTGAGCATGTCGCGGGTCGACTGGTCGGCCCAGTGGGTGTCCTCGATGACCAGCAGCAGCGGGGCGGTGGCCGCGGCGGCGTCGAGGAGTGCGTGCACGGCCTGGAAGAGGTCCCCGCGGTCCAGCGCTGCGGTCTCGGCACCCTCGTCGACGCTCATCACTCGGCGCCCGGGCTGGAGTCGGGCGAGCGAGGGATGAGCGGCGGCGATGGCGTCGACGACGTCGGGACGTTCGGTGGCCATCCGGCCGAGGACCTCCGAGAACGGCAGGTAGGGAAGGGCGCTGTCGCCGAAATCGAGGCAGTGGCCGACGTGGACGGCCCAGCCTGCGGCGGCGACCACGTCGCGCAGCTCCGTCAGCAGCCGGGTCTTGCCGACGCCGGCGTCGCCGGAGAGCAGGACGTCCGAGGAGGCCTCCGGCGCCTGGCCCGGGACGCGTCGGACGCCGAGCAACGAAACGATCTCCGTCAGCTCGGCGTCACGCCCGACCAGGGTCCGGCTGGTGTGTGCTGCCACGCCGTCCATGATCGCGGGTCCGTCCACCGGATTGCCCGTGAGACTCGCGGGCACCTCAGCGAGCCGTGCCGGCGCCCTGGGTGCCAATCGTCGAACCGGCCCGCCGCCACGGCGTACGCGGGTGGCGCTGCGTGCGCGGCGTGGCCGAGCGGAGCCGGTCGCGGCGGTAGTCCAGCTCGGAATCCAGGAAGGGCATGCTGCTCTGGTACATGGTGGGCTCCTCAGCTCATCGTCGTTGAGTCGAGGTTCGCCCCCTGAGGTAGCCGCCCACATCGGGCAACCTCCCTATCTCCGGAGCGGAGGCGTCGCGGCTACCTCAGACGGCGGCCGCCGGGCGCCCGCCGAGCCAGACCCCGGCGACCAGCGGGACGCCCGGTCGGTAGGCCAGGTGGAGGTGGCTGGGGGCGTCGAGCACCATCAGGTCGGCCCGCCGCCCCGGGAGCAGTGCCCCGACGTCGTCCCGGTCGAGCGCAGCGGCGCCCATGGCCGTGGCCGCGTGCACCGCCTCGGCCGGCGTCATGCCCATCTCGCGGACCGCGAGGGCGATGCAGAACGGCAGGGAGCTGGTGAAGCAGGAGCCGGGGTTGCAGTCGCTCGCGAGCGCGATCCGGACGCCGGCGTCGAGCAGCGCGCGGGCGTCGGGGTAGGGCTGGCGGGTCGAGAACTCGACCCCCGGCAGCAGGGTGGCGACGGTGCCGGAGTCGGCCAGCGCCGCCACGTCCGCGTCGTCGAGGTAGGTGCAGTGGTCGACGGCCGCGAGCCCCAGCTCGGCGGCGAGTCTTACTCCTGGGCCGAGGCCCAGCTGGTTGGCGTGCAACCGCCCGCGCAGTCCGGCCGCCGCGCCCGCCGCCAGGACCGCCCTGGCCTGGTCCTCGTCGAAGGCGCCCCGCTCGCAGAAGACGTCGATCCAGCGGGCGTACGGCGCGGCCGCCGCCAGCATCGGGCCGGTGACCAGCTCGACGTACGCCTCGGGGGTGGTGCCCTCGGGGACGACGTGGGCGCCGAGGAAGGTCGTCTCCTCGGTGAACTGGCGCGCGACGGCCAGGCTGCGGGCTTCGTCGTGGGTGGTGAGGCCGTAGCCGCTCTTGATCTCGACCGTGGTCGTGCCCTGGCGGCGCATCTCGGCGACCAGGCCGCCGACGTGGGCCGTGAGCTGCTCGTCGGTGGCCGCGCGGGTCGCTGTGACCGTGGTCCGGATCCCACCGGCCGCGTAGGGCTCCCCCGCCATCCGGGCCGCGAACTCGGGGCCCCGGTCGCCGGCGAAGACGAGGTGGCTGTGACTGTCGACGAAGCCGGGCAGGACCGCGCGCCCGCCGAGGTCGATCCGCTCGTCGGCGTCGGGGGCGTCCGCGGCCGCGCCGACCCATGCGACGTGGGAGCCCTCGAGCACCAGGGCGGCGCCGGCGATGGCGCCGAGCAGGTCGTCGGCCTCCGGGTCGTTGGTGACCAGCTCGCCGATGTTGGTCAGGAGCGTCGAGAGCACTAGATGGCCTTCCGGACGGCGGCGATCGCCGCGTCGAGCTCGCGGCCGATCTGGTGCCGGTCACCTTGTCGTACGACGACCCGGCCGTCGACCAGCACCTGGGTGACGTCCTCGGCGACCGCGGCGAAGACGGCCGTGTGCTCGTCGGCGCCGGTGCCGGCGGTGCGGATCGTGGTGGTGTCGAGGGTGACCAGGTCGGCCCGGTGCCCGACCGCGATCGCGCCTGCGTCGGGGAAGCCGAGGCTGGCGTGGCCGGCCACGGTGGCGGCGTCGAGGAGCTCGGCTGCGGTCCAGTTCCCGCGGGTTCGGCTCGCGAGCCGCTCGTCGAGCTCGACGGCGCGCATCTCCTCGAAGTGGTCGATCACCGCGTGGCTGTCCGAGCCGAGCGTCAGCGGGCTGCCGGCGGCGTGGAGCCGACGACTGGGGCCGATGCCGTCGCCGAGGTCGCGCTCGGTGGTGGGGCAGAAGCAGGCGGAGGTCCCGCTGGTGCCGAGGAGGGTGATGTCGTCATCGGTGAGGTGGGTGGCGTGGACGGCGCTGGTGCGTGGGCCGAGGACACCCGCGTCGGCGAGCAGCCGGGTGGGGGTCACGCCGTACGCCGTCAGACAGGCGTCGTTCTCGGCGACCTGCTCGGAGAGGTGCACGTGCAGGGGGGCACCGGCGGGGCTCGCGTGCTGGGCCCAGGCAGCGACGGTGGGCAGCTGGTCGCGCGGGACGGCCCGGACGGAGTGGATGGCGGCGCCAATCCGGGCGTCTGGGTGCTGACTGTGGGGGTGCCGCCGGGCGAGGTCGTCGACGCGGGTGGCCCAGGCGTCGGCGTCCCGGTCGGCGTAGCGGCGCTGGGCGCCCTCGACCGGCGCCCCGAAGCCGCTGCTGAGGTAGGCGGTGTCGAGCAGGGTGATCCGCAGGCCGGCCTCACGGGCCGCCTCGAGCAGGGCCAGCCCCATCGCGTTGGGGTCGTCGTAGGGCGTGCCGTCCGGCTGGTGGTGCAGGTAGTGGAACTCACCGACCGTGGTGATCCCGGCCGCGACCATCTCGCGGAAGGTGGCGCGGGCGAGGGCGGCGTAGCTGTCTGGGTCGAGCCGGGCCGCGACGGCGTACATCTGCTCGCGCCAGCTCCAGAACGTCCCCCGCTCCCGCTGGGTCCGCCCCCGCAACGCCCGGTGGAACGCGTGGCTGTGGCAGTTCGCCAGCCCCGGGATCGTCAGCCCCGCCAGCCGGGTGGGGCGGTCGGTGGGGCTGGTTGGATCGCCGGTCCACCGGCGATCACTGACGTTCCCGGCCGTTGCAACGCCCGGGAACGTCAGGGAGTGCCCAGGAAGTGTGACGGAAGTGAACCGACCGTTGGCGATCTCGACCAGGACGTCGTCGTGAACCGCCCCGTCGACCCACGCCCGCTCCAAGAGGTACGACGCGGGGTCGGTCATCGCGTCAGCCTCTCCAGCGTGTCGGCGAGCGCCGAGACGCCCATCAGGCAGTCCGCGATCGAGGCCGTCTCCTCGGGCGAGTGGGAGACCCCGGTCGGGTTGCGGACGAAGAGCATCGCCGTCGGGATGCCCGCGGCGGACAGCACCCCGGCGTCGTGACCGGCCATCGTCGGAATCACCGGCCAGTCACCTCCCTCGTGGTCGGCGGCGATCATCGCGGCGAGCGCGGGGTCAAAGGTGACCGACGCCGAGACGGACTCCGCGGTCACGGCCAGCGCCGTTCCGTCGCGACCCGCACGGTCACCCCCCTGCGCGGTGATCGCCTCGACCAGCGCGGCCAGTCCTTCGTCGGTGGCGCACCGGGCATCGAGCCAGGCCGTCACGTGCGACGCAATCGCGTTGGTCCCGTTGGGTGACACCTCGAGCCGGCCGAAGGTGGCCCGCTGACCGGCCAAACGGGCCTGCTTGTTGGCCGCGAGCGCCGTCATCGCATAGGTCAGCATCGGGTCCGCGCGGTCCTCCATCCGGGTCGTCCCCGCATGGTTCGCCATCCCGGTGAAGTCGAAGCGGAACCGTCCGTGCGGCCAGATCTCGCTCGCCACCCCGACGGCGGCACCCCGGTCGACCAGGTCGCGCCCCTGCTCGACATGGAGCTCCACGAAGCACTCGACCCGCTCGGTGAGCTGCCACTGCTTGTCCTCACCGTTACTCGGGGAGAGCCCGGACGCCACCATGGCATCGGGCAGGCAGACGCCCTCGCGGTCCCTCAGCTCGCGCGCGGCAGCCCAGGTCATCGCACCCGTCGCCAGCCGCGACCCGAGGCACGCCAGACCGAACCGCGACCCCTCCTCCTCGGCGAAGACCGAGACGCCGATCGGCTTCGACGGCACGAATCCCCGCGCCCGCAACGTATCGACCGCCGCCAGCGCCGAGACCACGCCGAGCGGCCCGTCGTACGCCCCGCCGTCGAGCACCGAGTCCAGGTGCGAGCCAGTGAGGACGCCCCGACCCGGCCCCGCACCGGCCGGCTCCCACCACGCCACGACGTTCCCGATGCCGTCGGCCTCGACGCGCAGGCCCCGCGCCTCGGCCTGGGCGACGAACCAGGCCCGCAGCTCGGTCTCCGCCGACGCAAACGGCTGGCGGAAGTAGCCACCCGACGCGCGCGAGCGACCGACCGGCACCAGGTCGGACCACATCCGCTCGAAGTCCTCAGCCACGGGGACCCCCGCGGCGAGCCCGGACGGGATACTCGCCCCCATGGAGTTCCAGGACGTCGTCCGCCGCCGCAAGATGATCCGCAACTACGCCACCACGCCGGTCGACCCGGCCGTTGTCGACCGGGCGATCAGCAACGCGACCCGTGCCCCGAGCGCGGGTTTCAGCCAGGGCTGGGCCTTCCTGGTGCTGGACACCCCCGACGACGTACGCCGCTGGTGGCAGGCCACGGCCGAGGACGTCGACAACCCGGACGACTGGCTGGCCGGGATGATGCGTGCGCCCGTGGTGATCGTCCCGTGCTCGAGCAAGCGCGCCTACCTCCAGCGGTACGCCGAGACCGACAAGGGCTGGACCGACGAGGACGAGGCCCGCTGGCCGATGCCGTTCTGGCACATGGACGCGGCGATGGCCAGCCTGCTGATCCTCCAGACCGCGGTCGACGAGGGGCTCGGCTCCTGCTTCTTCGGCATTCCACCGGAGAAGGACGCCGCCGTGCGTCGCGAGTTCGCGATCCCCGACGCGTTCGACCCGGTCGGTGTCATCACGCTCGGCCACCGGGCCGACGACGCCGGCGCCGCGGGCTCTCCGGCGCGCCGGAGCCGCAAGGCGCTGGACGACGTGCTCCACCGCGGCACCTGGGGGACGAGCTGAGGGGACGGCCACCCCCACAGTCCATCGGCGCCAGGCCCCTGGGTCAACGACCCCCACCGCGCGGCGGTCTCACACCCGAGACACCGGCTCGGGATCCGAACGTCGCACAGAGCGCGCCGTACGATTCCGGCCCAGCGAACCGATCACCCCGCTAGCGTCTGCCCCATGTCCTTGAGGGAGGGTGCGCCGACCCCTGCGCGCGCGGTGTCGAAGCTGCAGGCACTGGTTCGGATCCCGACCGTGTCCCACCCGGACCCCGCCGACAACGACACGGCCGCCTTCGACGAGTTCCTCACCGAGCTGGCCCGTCAGTTCCCGCTGCTCCACGAGCGGCTCGAGCTGACCCGGATCCACACCCACGGCCTGCTCTTCCGCTGGCCGGGCCGCGCCGAGACCCGGCCCGTCGTGCTGATGGCCCACCTCGACGTCGTACCCATCGACGAGGACGCCACCTGGCGGCACCCGCCCTTTGCCGCAAGCGTCGCCGCCGGCGCGGTATGGGGTCGGGGAACCCTGGACGACAAGGGCAGCCTGGTCGCCATCTGCGAGGCCGTGGAGACCCTGCTCGAGCGGGACCACACCCCCGGCCAGGACGTCTGGCTCTCCTTCGGCTGCGACGAGGAGGTCTTCGGCACGGCCGCGCCGCAGGCCGTCGCCGAGCTGGTACTTCGCGGCGTACGCCCCTGGTTCGTCCTCGACGAGGGCGGCGCGATCGCCCACGAAGCGTTCCCGGGGGTGGCCGCCCCCATCGGCGTCATCGGCGTCACCGAGAAGGGCGTCACCTCGATCGAGCTGCGCTCCGAGGGCCGCGGCGGACACGCCTCGACCCCCGCGAAGCTGGGCCCGACCGCCCGGATCGCCCGCGCGATCATGCGCCTGGAGCGTGCTCCCCTGCCCGCCAGCACCCCCGACCCCACGGTGGAGCTGCTGCGCCGGATGGCCCCGCACGCCTCGCTCGCGCTGCGTCCCCTGATGGCCAACGCCGCCCGGCTCCGCCCGGTGCTCACCCGGGCCCTGATCGCCGCCGGCCCGGAGTCCGCGGCGATGACGCGAACCACGATGGCGGTCACGACCCTGTCCGGGTCCCCGGCACTCAACGTGATCGCCAGCACCGCCAAGGCCGGAGTCAACATCCGGATCATGGTGGGCGACACGGTGGCCGGCGTCCTCGAGCACGTGCGCAAGACGGTCGCGGACGACCAGGTCCACATCGATGTCGTGGACCAGAACGAGCCCAGCCCCATCTCCCCGATGGACGACGCCTTCGGCCTGCTCGAGACCACGATCACCGAGATCTTCCCCGACGCCGTGCCCGCGCCGTACGTGATGATGGCCGCCACCGACTCCCGCCACTTCACCGCGATCTGCGAGCGGGTCTACCGGTTCACCCCGTTCCGGATGACCAAGGCCCAGCGCGAGTCGATCCACTCCTACGACGAACACCTCGGCGTCGACGCCTTCGTCGATGGCGTGCAGTGGTACCTCCGCCTGATCGAGAGGATCCCCCGATGACCCAGTCCTCGGTCGCCCCGCCCCGCAACGCCGTGCACGGCCTGGTCCGGATCGTCGGGTTCCTGGTCGTCGTCGAGATCGCCAGCGGCATCCTGCAGGGCTACTACACGCCGATCTGGAAGGACGTCGCCCACCACCTGGGCATCCGCGACGCGGACGTCAACTGGTTCGAGGCCGCGCAGTTGATCGTCTCCGCCCTGGTCATCCCGTTCCTGGCCCGGCTCGGCGACATCATCGGGCACAAGAAGGTCCTGCTCCTCTCGACCGCCGTCACCGCGCTGGGATCGTGGGTGCTGGCCTTCGCCCCGTCGTTCACGACCTTCCTGATCGGCTTCGCCATCCAGGGCGCGTACGTCGTGTGGCTGCCGATGGAGGTCGCCATCATCCACCGCCGGACGGCCGACTCGGGCCGCCAGCAGCTGCTGACCCGCCGCGGCGCCGCCGTGCTCGTCGGAGCCCTCGAGCTGGCGGTGATCATCGGCGCCGTCACCAGTGGGGCGCTGGTGGAGTCCACCTCGATGACCTTCCTGCTGATGCTGCCCGCCATCGCGGTGACTCTCTGTTTCTTCGTGGTCCTGTTCGGCATCGAGAACCGCCCCGGCGCCGCTCCCGGTGGCATCGACGTCACCGGACTGGCGCTGGTCACGCTCGCGCTCGGTCTGGTGATGGCGGGGCTGATCACGGTCCGGCTCCAGGGCCCGGGCAGCGTGCTGGCGTGGGCGCTGGTGGTCCTCGGAGTTGCCGCACTGGTGCCGTTCGCCCGCTACGAGGCCGCCCACGACGAGCCGATCGTCGACGTACGCCTGCTCGCCCAGCCCGGCCAGTGGCCGGTCCAGCTGACGGCGTTCCTCTTCGGCATGTCGGTGCTCGGGGCGCAGATCCCGCTGTCGACCTTCGCCCGGACCGACCCGGACGTCGCGGGCTACGGCCTCGGCGCAGATGCGGCGTTCGTGTCGACGTTGATCGGGGTCTACGTCATCTCGCTGGCCGTGGGTGCCTTCACGCTGCCGCTGACGTCGCGGCTGCTCGGCGCGCGCAACGCGCTGCTGGTCTCGTGCCTGCTGATCGCGACCGGGTATGCGCTCTGGTTGCCGTTCCACGACAGCACCGGGCAGGCGCTGATCAACATGGCGATCGCCGGGATCGGCTCCGGCGCCCTGGTGGCCGCACTGCCCGCCGCCGCGGCCGCCGCCGCTCCCCCGGAGCGGACCGGCTTCGCGACCGGGATGACGAACGCCACCAAGACGGTCGGTGGCGCGATCGCCTCATCGATCTTCGCGATCGCCCTGGCCTCGACCGGCTCGCTGAAGGACCCGACCGAGGGTCATGCCCCGCTCAGCGGCTACATGACGGTCTGGGCGGTCTGCTCCGTGGCCGCCCTGGCCGCCGCCGTCGGGCTCCTGATGCTGCCCAAATCCGCCCCCGAGTAGCGCTCCGCCGGGATACTCCGGGGCTTTGCCGTTCCGTAGACAGGGCAGCGGCGTCCCGGCACGATGGCACCGGTGACCATGAACCAGCAGCAGCCCCCCGCCTCCGCCCCGCCCCCCGCCTCCGCCCCGTCGGACGGCGTACCCATCGCCGGCAGGACCGCGACCCCCGCCTTCCGGGTGATCGCCCTCCTCGGCGGCGGACTCGGTCTCCTCGCCCTGGCCGGCTGTGTGGTGCTCGCGGTCTATTCGTTGAATGACACCTCGTCATCGACGTCCGCAGTCGGCGCCGCGATCGCGGTCGTACTCGCCGTCCCCGTCCTGTTCTCCCTGGCCCTGACCCTGGTCGGGGTGCTGACCCGTCGACGCGCACCGGGCGCCGGCCTGGGACTCGTGATCGCCGGCCTGATCATCATGTTGGGGATGCTGGGCCTGGTCGGGCTCCAGCTGGTCCTCGGCTCCTGACCGAGGCCCGCCTAGAATCGGCCGCGGGGGTGATGACCCGATGACCGAGACCAGTGACGACCCGCGCCGGGGGCGGCCCAAGCCGCGTGAGCACGCCCGACCGACCGAGGAGTCCCAGGCCGCCGACGAGCTCGAGCGCACCAAGCGCAGCAACCAGAGCGCCGCGGCCGCCCGGATGACCCAGCAGTCCGCCTGGGTCGACCAGCAGATCCGGGTCGCCATGGCCAAGGGCAAGTTCGACAACCTGCCCGGCCAGGGCAAGCCGATCAAGGACCTCGGCAGCCAGCACGACCCCGACTGGTGGCTCAAGCGGCTGGTCGAGCGCGAACAGATCGCCGTCCTGCCACCCTCACTCCAGCTGCGCAAGGACGACGCCGAGCTCGACGCCCGGGTGGACTCCTACAACGTCGAGTCAGAGGTACGACGCGAGGTCGGCGACTTCAACGACCGGGTCATCCGGGCCCGCTACCTCCCACCGGAGGGACCGCCGCTGATCACCATGCCACGCGACGTCGACGCGGCCGTCGAGCAGTGGCGCGAGCGTCGTACGACGCGGCTCGCGGCGCAGCGGGCCGCCCTCGCGGCCGCCCCGCGACCCGAGCATCCACGCCGCCGTCGTTGGTGGCGACGGCGCTGAGAACCGGGCGAATCTCACCCGCGAGAGATCGGTCATACCGGCGGCCGCCACCACGCTGCTAGTTTCCGCAGCATGTCGAGCACTTCACGCAGCGCCAAGGACTTCTTCCGCCCCCTCGCCGTGGGCGCCCCGACCCCCCTGACCGAGATCCCCGCGCGGCCCAGCCGCGCGATCCACTTCTTCGACCCGAGCAACGCGAAGATGGCCGCCAAGATCCCGCAGATGGTCGGCACCGTGGACGTGCTGCTCGGCAACCTCGAGGACGCGGTCAAGGCCGACAACAAGGTCGCGGCCCGTGAGGGCCTGGTCAAGATCGCCCAGGAGACGGCCGGACTGGGAGGGCAGAGCGGCCCCACCCAGCTGTGGACCCGGGTCAACTCCCTCGACAGCCCCTGGTTCCTCGACGACCTGATGACGCTGGTCCCCGCGATCGGCGACAAGCTCGACGTGATCATGGTCCCGAAGGTGCAGGGCGCAGAGGACATCCAGTACGTCGACCGGCTGCTCGCCCAGCTCGAGGCCAAGGCCGGTCTCACCCGGCCGATCCTCGTGCACGCGATCCTCGAGACCGCCCGCGGTGTCGCCAACGTCGAGGAGATCTGCGGCGCCAGCCCGCGCATGCAGGGCCTCTCCCTCGGCCCGGCCGACCTCGCCGCGGACCGCCGGATGAAGACCACCCGCGTCGGTGGTGGTCACCCGGGCTATCTGGTCCGCCAGGACCCGCCCCGCACCGCCGACGGCGCGAGCGACATCGATGCCGAGCGAACGACGTACCAGCAGGACCTGTGGCACTACACGATCGCGCGGATGGTCGACGCCTGCGCGATGCACGGCATCTACCCCTACTACGGTCCGTTCGGCGACATCGCCGACGTGGTCGCCTGCGAGGACCAGTTCCGCAACGCGTTCCTGCTCGGCTGTGTCGGCACCTGGAGCCTGCATCCCAAGCAGATCGCCATCGCCAACCGGGTCTTCAGCCCCAGCGTCGAGGACATCGCGCACGCCCGCCGGGTGGTCGCGGCCATGGGTGACGGCACCGGCGCGGTGATGCTCGACGGCAAGATGGAGGACGACGCCTCCCTCAAGCAGTGCCTGGTCCTTGTGCGCCTCGCCGAGGAGCTGGCCGCGATCGACCCCGAGCTCAAGAAGCAGTACGACGCGATCCCCACCGAGACCGAGGCCAGCTGATGACCGACGCCCCCGCCTTCCGCCCCCGCCGCTCCGTCCTCTACATGCCCAGCTCCAACGCCCGGGCGCTGGAGAAGGCGAAGACGATCCCGTGTGACGGCCTGATCCTCGACCTCGAGGACGCCGTCGCCCCCGACGCCAAGGACGAAGCCCGTGCAGCCGCCTGCGCCGCGGTCACCAGTGGTGAGTACGGCACCCGCGAGCTGGCGATCCGGATCAACGGCGCCGACACCGAGTGGCACGAGGCCGACCTGGCCGCCGCCTGCGCCGCCGGCCCCGACGCGATCGTCGTGCCCAAGGTCGGCTCCGCCGACGAGGTGCGCACCCTGGTCGCCTCCCTCGAGCGACACGGCGCCCCTGAGCACACCACGCTGTGGGCGATGGTCGAGACGCCGTACGCCATGCTCCACGCCGAGGAGATCGCCGGTGCCTCGGACCGGTTGACCGTGCTCGTGATGGGCACCAACGACCTGGCCAAGGAGCTGTACGCCGAGCACGTCCCCGGCCGGCACCCGCTGCTGACCGGGCTGAGCCTGGCGCTGCTGGCCGCCCGCGCGACCGGCAAGGTGATCATCGATGGCGTCTACAACGACGTGAAGAACACCGAAGGGTTCCTGGCCGAGTGTCAGCAGGGCCGCGAGATGGGCTTCGACGGCAAGACGCTGATCCACCCGGGTCAGGTCGAGGGCGCAAACAGCGCATATGCGCCGCAGGAGTCGGCCGTCGCCGACGCCCGAGGCATCCTCCAGGCCTGGGAGGACGGGAAGGGCACCGGGGTGGTCACCTACAACGGCAAGATGGTGGAGAACCTCCACGTCGAGTCAGCCCGCCGTACCCTCTCGATCCACGACGCGATCGCCGCGCTCGGCGGCTGAGTCACCGGGCGGGCTGGCCCACCGCCCATGATGGCGACGGTGGTCGAGGAGAGGGCCCGAGCGGGCCAGCCGCACAGTCAAGTGGACCGCGCCGGTCCCCGCGACGCCGTACTTTCGTTGAGCGGAACCCACCGCCGCGGACCCAGCCGGGATGGCGCCAAAATTTTCTCCGGTTACCCGGGTTTGAACATCCCGGGAAGAGGTACTTACAGGGAACAACAGCCGTTCGAGAGGAGGGTGACATGGTTGTTCTTGGTCTGATTCTGCTCATCATCGGTCTCGTGGCGCACATTCCTGTGCTGACGACGATCGGCATCATCTTGCTCATCGTGGGCCTGATTCTGAACTTTGTTCCGATCGGTGGCACCCGACGAAGGTTCTACTAGCTCGCGGTAGCACGACAACGACCCCCGACCTCTTTGGTCGGGGGTCGTTGCGCGTCCGAACCCGCAGGACGGGGGTCAGGACATCGGGATGCGTACGTCGCGTTCGGCAGCGACCTCGCACGCGCGGTCGTAGCCGGCGTCCACGTGCCGGATCACGCCCATGCCGGGGTCGTTGGTCAGCACCCGCTCGAGCTTCTCGGCGGCCAGGGCCGTCCCGTCGGCCACGCAGACCTGCCCGGCGTGGATCGAGCGACCCATCCCGACCCCGCCACCGTGGTGGATCGAGACCCACGTGGCGCCGGAGGCGGTGTTGACCAGTGCGTTGAGCAGCGCCCAGTCGGCGATCGCGTCGGAGCCGTCGAGCATCGCCTCGGTCTCCCGGTAGGGCGAGGCAACCGAGCCGCAGTCGAGGTGGTCGCGGCCGATCACGATCGGCGCCTTGAGCTCACCGGAGGCCACCATCTCGTTGAACTTCAGCCCGGCCAGGTGCCGTTCTCCGTAGCCCAACCAGCAGATTCTCGCCGGGAGCCCCTGGAAGGCGACCCGCTCCTGCGCGAGGGAGATCCACCGCCGCAGCGCGTCTTTCTTCGGGAACAACTCCAACACCGCGCGGTCGGTCTTCTTGATGTCTTCGGGGTCTCCGGAGAGCGCGACCCAGCGGAAC
>JBKJLD010000011.1:0-12021 GCA_046597165.1 Nocardioides sp. | reverse complement strand
GCCCTCGACCCGGCCGAAGCCGATGATGATGTTCGGCGCGAACATCGCCTGGACCTCGAGGAACTCCTCGTCGTCGACGATCGCCTCGATCACGGTGTGCATGTCGTAGGGCTGGTTCGGGGAGTCCGGGATCAGCGTGTCGAGCGCGCGGTCCAGCTCGGAGATCTCGAGGTCCGCGGGCTCGTCGTAGGCCTGGGGCTCGTCGAGGTTGTTCTGCGGCAGGTAGGACAGCAGCGCCTTGCAGTACTCCAGCGCGTCGTCCTCGTCGGAGCCCATGTAGTGGGCGTTGCCGGACTTGGTGTTGTGGGTGCGGGCCCCGCCGAGCTCCTCCATCGTGACGTCCTCGCCGGTGACGGTCTTGATCACGTCGGGGCCGGTGATGAACATGTTCGAGGTGCCGTCGACCATGATCGTGAAGTCGGTGACCGCGGGGGAGTAGACGTGCCCGCCGGCGCAGGAGCCCATGATCATCGAGATCTGCGGGATCACGCCGCTGGCATGGACGTTGCGCTTGAAGATCTCGCCGTAGAGCCCGAGCGAGACGACGCCCTCCTGGATCCGGGCGCCGGCGCCCTCGTTGATCCCGATGATCGGGCAGCCGGTCTTGATCGCGAGATCCATCACCTTGGTGATCTTCTCGCCGTAGACCTCGCCCAGGGAGCCGCCGAAGACGGTGAAGTCCTGGGAGAAGACGCACACCTGGCGCCCGTCGATGGTGCCGTAGCCGGTGATGACTCCGTCGCCGTAGGGCCGCTTCTTCTCCAGGCCGAACGCCACCGAGCGGTGCCGGGCCAGCTCGTCGAGCTCGACGAACGAGCCCTCGTCGAAGAGCAGCTCGATCCGCTCCCGGGCGGTCTTGCGCCCCTTGGCGTGCTGCTTCTCGACGGCCTTGGCCGACCCCGCGTGCACGGCCTCGTCCAGGCGCCGGTCCAGATCGGCCAGCTTGCCTGCCGTCGTGTGGATGTCAATGTCCTGGGGGACGTCGGTGCCCTCACCCGGTGCTGCAGTCACGTGTCTGGCCTCCTCAGCGGTTCGTGGGCCAATGTAGTGCCCGTGACCGTTGACCCTGCCGCACGCCCACCCCTCGACAACGACCGGCTCGTCGCGCCGCCTTCCTGGCGGATCGAGGTCGTCGAGGAGGCCCCCTCGACCAACGCCCTCGTCGTCGCCCGCGCCCGGGCCGGCGAGAGCGCCGGACTGGTGGTCGTGGCCGAGCACCAGACCGCCGGACGGGGCCGCCTCGACCGCACGTGGGAGACGCCGGCGCGCACGGCCCTCACCTTCTCGGTCCTGCTGCGGCCGACACTCCCGGACGCCTCGTGGCCGTGGCTCCCGCTGCTGACGGGGTACGCCGTGGGCCGGGCCCTGGGCGACGCCGGCCACGAGGCCGGGGTGAAGTGGCCCAACGACGTGCTCCTCGGCGAGCTCAAGGTGGCCGGGATCCTGGTGGAGCGGGTGGACACCCCGGTCGGGCCCGCGGCCGTCGTGGGGGTCGGCCTCAACGTCGGGACGACCCCCGAGGAGCTGCCGGTCCAGACCGCCACCTCATTGGCGATCGCCTCCGGATCGACCCCGGACCGCACCGGACTGCTGGTCGCGCTGCTTGCGACGCTCGCGGAGGAGTACGCCGCCTGGAACGCGGGCAGGGGTGCCGCGCTGCGCACGGCGTACACCGCAGCCTGTGTCACGGTCGGCCGCGACGTCCGCGTCGACCTGCCCTCGGCCGAGGTGCTCCTCGGCCGGGCGACCGGGGTGGACGCGGGCGGCCGGCTCATCGTGCTGGGTCCGGGCGGTGAGACCGCGGTAGGGGCCGGGGACATCGTCCACGTCCGCGCCGTCTGAGGTCGCGACCCGCGGGCCGAACAGTGCCATGATTCGTCCGTGGCCATCTCCCAGAAGCTCCTCAACGACGGCGAGTCCGTCGTCATCAGCACGCGCACCCACCCCAAGGCACTGCTGCTCCCGCTGTTCTGGCTGATCCTGGCCCTCGCCGTCGGCGTCGTCGGTGACAGCTATCTCGACAACCGGGCAGCCGGCTGGGTGGTCTGGGCGCTGGTCGCCGTGGCGGCGGTGTGGCTGGTGCTGCGCCCGCTCGTGATCTGGCTGACCGCTTCGTACACGATCACCAACCGGCGCCTGATCACCCGCAGCGGCGTGCTGACGCGGCGGGGTCACGACATCCCGCTCTCGCGGATCAGCGACGTGGCCTACGAGCTGGGACTCGTCGACCGGATGCTCGGCTGCGGCACGCTGATCATCTCCGACGCGAGCACCAACGGCCGCGTGTCGCTGCCGGACATCCCGCACGTCGAGCAGACCCAACGCCGCCTCAACCAGCTCCTGCACGACGTCAACGACCCGTCGCCGGGACATGACGGAAGCTGATCCGGCGGCCGCCAGCGACGAGCTCGAGCACGCCATCCTCGGCGAACCTCCGGTCCTGACTGCCCTGGAGCTGGCCGCCGAGACCGGGATGACCATCGTCGATGCGCAACGCCTGTGGCGCGCCCTCGGCTTCCCCGAGCACGGGGTCACCGAGACGGCGTTCAACCGCGCCGATGTCGCAGCGGTGGCGGTCGTCCAGGAGCAGCTGCGCTCCGGGACGATCGACTTCGACACGGCCGTCAACCTGACCCGGGCGCTGGGTCAGACGATGGCCCGTCTGGCCGACTGGGAGGTCGCAACGCTGGTGCAGCGGGTCGAGCAGCTCGAGCAGGGTGACCAGGCCACGGGCAGCCGCACGGGCTCGGCGATGCGGCTTCTCCGTGAGCTCAACGAGCCGTTCGAGGAGCTGATCCTCTACGCCTGGCGACGCCACCTGGCGGCCGCGGTCGCCCGCATCGAGGCGCTCGGTGCCAATGAGGAGGACCTCCACACCATCCACCTCACCGTCGGGTTCGCCGACATCGTCAGCTTCACCGCACTCTCCAACGAGATCGGCGAGGACCGGATCGGCGACCTCGTCGAGATCTTCGAGTCGCGGTGCGCCGACGTGGTGGCGACCCAACGGGGCAGAGTCATCAAGAGCATCGGCGACTCGGTCCTGTTCGTGAACGACGACGCTATCAGGGCTCATGACACCGCCGAGGGGATCATCAACGTCATCGGCCGCGACCCGCGCATGCCCGACGTCCGCCTGGGGCTGGCCAGCGGCTCGGTGGTGATGCGGCTCGGTGACGTCTTCGGTCCCCCCGTCAACATGGCCGCCCGGCTCACCGCGGTCGCCCGCCGCAACCGTGTCATCATCGACGCTGCCACGGCCGCGCTGCTGCCCGAGGACCAGTTCGAGACCCGCCGGCTGCCCGGCCGCCCGGTCCGCGGCTTCGGCATCGTCGAGCCGGTCGCCGTACGTCGCCACTGATCGCCGACTGGCGTCCGGTCCAGAACCCGCGGTACCAATTTGGTGAATTGTCCTCCGGGCGGCGGCGATCTTCCTACGGTTGACCCGTGTTCGCGGTGCAGGACGTGCAGATCGACCCCGACTCGCGCCGGGCGTGGCGCGGAGACGTCGAGGTCGAACTGTCGCGAAAGGAGTTCGACCTGGTTCTGGCACTCATCTCCCGGGCCGGAGTTGTCGTCTCGCGCGAGCAGCTGATGCGCGAGGTCTGGAACACCACCTTCTGGACCTCGTCCAAGACGATCGACGTCCACCTCGGCTGGGTGCGGCGCAAGCTCGGCGACGACCCGCGACGGCCCCGGCTGATCACCACGATCCGGGGACAGGGACTCCGCTTCGAGACCGAGGACCACACTCGCCAGCCTGATCACTAGGCTGGGGGGGTGCCTGCGCCAGCCCCCACCCTCGCCGTGATCGGTGGCGGACAGCTCGCCCGGATGATGGCGCAGCCTGCCATCGCCCTGGGTCTTCCGCTGCGACTGCTCGCCGAGGCCGCCGGGGTCTCGGCTGCACAGGTCATCCCCGACCAGGTCGTGGGTGACTACCGCGACCTCGAGACGCTGCGTCGGGTCACCGACGGCTGCGCGGTCGTCACCTTCGACCACGAGCACGTCCCGACGGAGCACCTGCACGCGTTGCAGGACGGCGGGATCGCGGTGCGTCCCGGCCCCGAGGCGCTCGTGCACGCGCAGGACAAGGGGGTGATGCGTCGCCGGCTCGCGGAGCTCGGTGTCCCGTGTCCCCGCAATGCCCTGGTCGAGACGGTCGACGAGGTCGCCGACTTCGGCTTCCCGTGCGTGCTGAAGACGACCAGGGGCGGGTACGACGGCAAGGGCGTCTGGTTCGTCGGCTCGGCCGAGGAGTGCCTCGAGCCGTTCCGGGTCGCTGCCGACTCGGGCGTGGGGCTGCTGGCCGAGGAGCTCGTCGAGTTCCGTCGTGAGCTGTCCGCGCTGGTGGCTCGGTCGCCGAGCGGCCAGGCCGCGGCGTACCCCGTGGTGGCGTCCACCCAGACCGACGGCATCTGCGTCGAGGTGGTGGCCCCCGCCCCCGACCTGAGCGAGGAGCTGTCCGGCCAGGCGCAGGAGATCGCGCTGCGGATCGCCGGTGCCCTCGACGTGTCCGGCATCCTGGCAGTGGAGCTCTTCGAGACGACCGACGGCCGGGTGCTCGTCAACGAGCTTGCGATGCGACCGCACAACACCGGTCACTGGACCCAGGACGGTGCGGTCACCTCCCAGTTCGAGAACCATCTGCGCGCCGTGATGGACCTCCCGTTGGGGTCTCCCGCAACCAGGGCCCGGTGGACCGTCATGGTCAACATCCTCGGCGGCGAACGCGCCGGGGTCGGTCGGCTCTACGACGGCTTCCCGCACGCGATGGCCCGGGACCCCCGTCTGCGGGTGCACCTGTACGGCAAGGAGCTGCGCCCCGGCCGCAAGGTCGGTCACGTCAACGCATACGGCGACGATCTCGAGGACTGCCTGGAGCGGGCGCGGCACGCCGCCGCCTGGTTCCGCGGCGACCTCGGCAACGAGAGCGAGTGATGACCAGGTGACAACGACCGACTCTCCCCGGGTGGGCCTCGTGATGGGCTCCGACTCCGACTGGCCGACCATGAAGGCGGCCGCCGAGGCGCTGCGCGAGTTCGACGTGGCCTTCGAGGCCGACGTGGTGTCGGCCCACCGGATGCCCGAGGAGATGCTGGACTACGGCAAGCAGGCGCTGGGCCGCGGACTGTCCGTGCTCATCGCCGGAGCCGGGGGCGCTGCCCACCTGCCCGGGATGCTCGCGGCCGTGACACCCCTGCCGGTGATCGGGGTGCCGGTCCCGCTGAAGTACCTCGACGGCATGGACTCCCTGCTCTCGATCGTCCAGATGCCGGCCGGTGTCCCCGTGGCGACCGTCGCGATCGGCAACGCGCGCAACGCCGGCCTGCTCGCGATCCGGATCCTCGCGACGGCTGACCCCGACCTGATGCGCCGGATGGCGGAGTTCCAGGCCGAGCTGAGGACATCGGCGCAGAGCAAGGGCGACCTGGTCCGAAACGACGCCGCTGGCCCCCGCAAGCTCGGCTTCTAGCCCGGGCTAGTCGCCGGTCACCCGGCCGCGCAGGGACTTTGTCTGGCCGCGCTGCTTCTTGGCCTCCAGCCGACGCCGCTGCGACCCGCGGGTCGGCCGGGTCGGTCGCCGTGGGGGAGGCGGCGGCGCGAGGGCGCCACGGAGGAGCTCCGCGAGGCGTTCGCGGGCGGCCACCCGGTTGCGGTGCTGGGAGCGGTGCTCCGACGCGACCACCACGACGGTCCCATCGACCAGCTGCCCGGCGAGTCGGGCCAGCCCCCGGTCGCGCTGAGCCGCGGTGAGCGCGGTCGAGGCCCCGACGTCGTACACGAGCTCGACCCGGGTGTCGCTGGTGTTCACTGACTGGCCGCCCGGGCCCGGCGAGCGGGAGAACCGCTCGACCAGCTCGGCCGCCGGGACCACCAGCCCGCTCGGGAGCCCGGGTCCGGGTGGCACGCTCAGGTCCTCACCGGGACGGCTCACTGGCGGGCGGCCCACTCGATGGCGGGACAGGTGTCCATGACCATGGGCACCCCGGCCGACGTCGTACGTCGGAACGCGTCCTCGTCGATCACTCCGAGCTGGAACCAGACGGCCCGGGCACCCACCGCGACGGCCTGGTCGGCGACGTCCCCAGCGGCCTCGGACCGACGGAAGACGTCGACCACGTCGATCGGGAACGGGACGTCGGCCAGGCTGGCGTAGCCGGGCTCGCCGAGCACCTCGGGTGCGGTGGGGTGGATCGGCACGATCCGCTTGCCGCGGCGCTGCAGCAGGGCCGCGATGGAGTACGCCGTGCGGCCGGGGTCCCCGGACAGACCGACGACCGCCCAGGTGGTGCAGTCGTCGAGCATGAACCGGACCGACTCGGGGTCGCGCCAATCACCCATGGCCACCAATCTAGGTGGGTGCGGGCGTCGGCCGGGCACCCAGCCTCAAGATCGCCGCAAGGCAGTCCGCAACTTTGCCGATTCTGCCTCCAGGGCGAGGTCGCCGGGTCTAGCGTCAACCTGTCTTGCTACTGGGAGGTAGCGCCGCCGAGTGCTTGAGGGAGCACCTTTGATGAACGTTCTTCGTATCTCCAAGCGGATGGCCGCCACTGGCATCGCCACCGCACTTGCCGCCGGAGCGCTCGTCGGAGCCGGCTCCACCGCTGCGACGGCCGCCACGGCCTCCAACGACTACAACTGCACGGTTCCCGGCCTCGGCTCGTTCGTCTTCCCGTTGACCGTCGACGTCCCGAACCTGGACGCCGTCGACTCGCTGCCGGCCGGATTCGTCGTTCCCGAGAGCCTGCTCAACCTGGGTGGCCCCCAGGCCGTCAACCTCGTCATCGGGGTCCCGGCCACTTTGGCGCCGACCCTGGCCGGCGCCGGTGTCACGGCGCTGTCCTCGCCCGACTTCGCGATGGGCTTCGGGAACGAGGCCGTGCCGCTGGCCCAGCTGGCGCTCGGCACCATCGACGCCGGGGACGGTGGCACGCTCCTGATGAACGCCTCCGGCACCAACGGCGCGTTCTCGGTCCCGGAGGCCGGCACCTGGGCGATCACCATGCCGGCAGCCTTCACCATGGTCCCGACGGTGGGAGGCATCGGAGACCTGCCGATCGCCTGCACCACGGACTCCCCGGCCACGCTCAAGTCGATCACGGCCACGAAGAGCTCCACGGCCACCACCGCCAAGGCGCCGAAGCCGATCAAGAGGACCGCCCGCGCCGTCGTCAAGACGGCGGTCGCCGGTCAGTACGTGGTCCCCACCGGCAAGGTCGTCGCGATGGAGGGCAAGAAGAAGGTCGGCACCGGCACCCTGTCGGGCGGCAAGGCCAACCTGAAGCTGGCCAAGCTCAAGCACGGTGTGCACACCATCGTGGTGAAGTACGTCGGCGACGGCTACAACGCGTCCAGCGCAGCCCCGGCCTTCAAGCTGAAGGTCAAGTGACCTCAGCCCTCCTGGGTTGAGCCGCACTGCTCGTCGTCACACCCGCCCGGCCGGTGCCTCGCGCACCGGCCGGGCGTTCCACGTCCGGGGCCGTGCGTCGCCTCCCGGGTTACCCGGAAGTAAGATCCGCACCATGAGTGCCGACTTCCCGCTGTACGCCCTGTCCGAGGAGCACCAGGCCATCCGCGAGGCCGTCCGCGCGGTCTGCGACGCCAAGGTCGCGCCGTACGCCGCAGACGTGGACGAGAATGCCCGCTACCCCCAGGAGGCGCACGACGCCCTGCAGGCGGCGGACTTCCACGCCCCGCACGTGCCCGAGCAGTACGGCGGCGCCGGGGCCGATGCGCTCGCCACGGTGATCGTGATCGAGGAGGTGGCCCGCGCGTGCGTCTCCTCCTCGCTGATCCCCGCTGTCAACAAGCTCGGCTCGCTGCCGGTGCAGATCGCCGGCTCCGAGGAGCTCAAGGCCAAGTACCTCGGCAAGCTCGCCGCCGGTGAGGGTGGGTTCTCCTACTGCCTCTCCGAGCCCGATGCCGGCTCCGACGCCGCCTCGATGAAGACCAGGGCCGTGCGCGACGGCGATGACTGGGTGCTCAACGGTGTGAAGCGCTGGATCACCAACGCCGGCGTCTCGGAGTTCTACACGGTTCTGGCCGTGACCGACCCGGACAAGCGCACTCGCGGCATCTCGGCGTTCGTCGTGGAGAAGTCCGACGAGGGGGTCTCCTTCGGTGCCCCGGAGAAGAAGCTCGGCATCAAGGGCAGCCCGACCCGTGAGGTCTACTTCGACAACGTCCGGATCCCCTCGATGAGGATGATCGGCGCGGAGGGCACCGGCTTCGAGACCGCCATGAAGACCCTCGACCACACCCGCGTGACCATCGCCGCCCAGGCGGTCGGCGTCGCGCAGGGTGCGCTCGACTACGCCCTGGGCTACGCGAAGGAGCGCCAGCAGTTCGGCAAGTCGATCGCGGAGTTCCAGGGGCTGCAGTTCCTGCTCGCCGACATGGGCATGAAGGTCGAGGCCGCGCGTCAGATGACGTACGCCGCCGCCGGCCGCTCGGAGCGCGGCGACGCAGACCTCACGTTCTTCGGTGCCGCGGCCAAGTGCTTCGCCTCCGACGTGGCGATGGAGGTCACCACCAACGCCGTCCAGGTGCTCGGCGGCTACGGCTACACCCGCGACTACCCCGTCGAGCGGATGATGCGCGACGCCAAGATCACCCAGATCTACGAAGGCACCAACCAGGTCCAGCGGATCGTGATCGCTCGACAGCTCCTCGCCGGGATCCAGGCCGACCTCTGACCGGCTCAGACCTCGCCCAGAAAATTGTTCCGGGCGGCAGGTGTATACCTGCGAAGTGGGGGTAGAAATCTCTGCACGGGCCAGGTGCCGCGGTCGTTCGATCTCGAGTGAACGGTGGCGGTGTCGACGCCCGGCCAACGTCGTTTCGTCGCAGTCGCCTGCGACACTTCAGAGAGGTGGAGCTCATGCCCAGGAGCCTCGGAGCGAAGCCTTCACCCCGCGGGGTGATGTCGAGGTGCCTCTCACGTGCCACGGTTGTGTGCTGTGGTCAAGACATCTTCTCCTGACATGGCCACCGAGCCCTCGGACGCCACGGGAGCCCGGTCCCTTCGGCGTTCCGAGACCGCGCGGCTGCTCGCCGAGCTGCACGGCGACGAGAGCCTGAGCGACCCGGTCCGCGCGCGTCTCGAGGACGAGGTGGTCCGGCTCAACATGGGAGTGGCCGCCGACATCGCGCGGCGCTATCACGGCCGCGGGGTTCCCGGCGAGGACCTCGACCAGGTCGCCTACCTCGGGCTGGTCAAGGCGGTCCGCGGCTTCGACCCCGGTCAGGGATCCGACTTCCTCAGCTTCGCCGTGCCGACCATGCGCGGCGAGATCCGCCGCTACTTCCGGGACTTCGGCTGGACGATCCGCCCGCCTCGCTCGGTGCAGGAGCTCCAGCCCAAGATCGTGGCCGCCGAGGCGGAGCTTTTCCAGATGCTCGGGCGCTCGCCCCGTCCCACCGAGCTCGCCGAGCACCTCGAGGTGGATCTCGAGCAGGTCCTCGACGCGCTCTCGGCCAACGGCTGTTTCGCGCCCGTCTCCCTCGACGCGCCGACCGCCGACGGTGATCGCGGTGCCGTGGACCGACTCGGTGGCCTGGATGCCGCCTTCAACAGCGCCGAGGCCCGGGCCGCGTTGCAGCCCCTCATGCTCACCCTGACCGCCCGGGAGCGGCGGATCCTCGAGATGCGCTTCTTCGGAGGCTGCACCCAGGCCGAGATCGGGGCGGAGGTCGGGGTGACCCAGATGCAGGTCTCCCGGCTCCTCACCCGGCTGCTCGAGCGGTTGCGCCGCCGGCTCGAGGCCGACGCCGCCTGACGGCCAGGGGCGGCTAGCCTGACCCGCGTGAGCCCAGACGAGGTCGCGCAGGCGAGTGCGCAGGCGATGTGGGCCGAGGACCGCGCCAGTCGCGCCCTCGGCATGACGCTCGACGCCGTCGGGCCCGGGACCGCCACCCTGCGGATGACGGTGCGCCCCGACATGGTCAACGGCCACGACATCGGCCACGGGGGGCTCACCTTCACCCTGGCGGACTCGGCCTTCGCCTTCGCCTGCAACTCCTACAACCGGCGCACGGTCGCGGCCGGCGCCGAGATCAGGTTCCGGGCGCCAACCCGGGCTGGAGACGAGCTGGTCGCCCGGGCGGTCGAACGCTCCCGCGAGGGCCGCGACGGGACGTACGACGTGACCGTCACCGCGGGCGAGACGGTGGTGGCCACCTTCGTCGGTCGCTCGCGGGAGATCGGCGGGGTCCTGTGGAGGACCGGATCGTGAGCCAGGCCCCGGGCCGGGTGCCGCAGGTCTCGCGTGCCGAGCTCGAGGCGCTCCAGCTGACCCGTCTGCGCGAGACCCTGCAGCGAACCCACGACCACGTGCCCCACTACCGCCGAGCCTTCGCCGAGGCCGGGGTGACCCCCGACGACCTGCACACCCTGACGGACCTGGCCCGGTTCCCGTTCACGGCCAAGGCCGACCTTCGCGACAACTACCCCTTCGGCATGTTCGCCGTGCCCCGCGATCAGGTGGCCCGTTTGCATGCCAGCAGCGGCACGACCGGCAAGCCGACCGTGGTCGGCTACACCCGGGCCGACCTCGACACCTGGGCCGAGGTGATGGCCCGCTCGATCCGGGCTGCGGGTGGTCGCCCGGGCGACCTGGTCCACATCGCCTACGGCTACGGGCTCTTCACCGGCGGCCTGGGTGCCCACTACGGGGCCGAGCGGCTCGGCTGCACCGTCGTGCCGGTCAGCGGCGGGATGACCGAGCGGCAGGTCCAGCTGATCCTCGACTTCGAGCCCCGGGTGATCATGGTGACCCCGTCGTACTTCCTGGCGATCCTCGACGAGATGGCGGCACAGGGAGTCGACCCGCACTCGACCTCGCTGGAGGTCGGCATCTTCGGGGCCGAACCGTGGACCGACGAGATGCGGCGCAACGTCGAGCAGCGCGCCGGGATCCGCGCCGTCGACATCTACGGGCTCTCGGAGGTGATGGGCCCCGGCGTCTCGCAGGAGTCGGGCGAGACCCAGGACGGGCTGCACGTCTGGGAGGACCACTTCCTGCCGGAGATCATCGACCCGGTCACCCACGAGGTGCTCCCCGACGGCGAGGAGGGGGAGCTGGTCTTCACCTCCCTCACCAAGCAGGCGATGCCCGTGGTGCGCTACCGCACCCGAGACCTGACCAGGCTGCTGCCTGGCACGGCGTACCCAGCATTCCGGCGGATGCAGAAGGTCACCGGACGCACCGACGACATGATGATCGTTCGCGGGGTGAACCTCTTCCCGAGCCAGGTGGAGGAGCTGATCCTCGGCATCGAGGGGTTGACCCCGCACTACCTGTGCGTGCTGACTCGGCCCGGCAACCTCGACGAGCTGACCGTGCAGGTGGAGGCCGCGTCGGCGACGTACGACGAGGGGCTGGGCGCCGCCCTCGCCGCGCGGATCAAGCACCGGATCGGGGTGACCGTGCGGGTCGAGGTGGTGGCGCCGCACGCCCTGGAACGCTCCCTGGGCAAGGCGAAGCGGATCAGCGACCAGCGCTGAGGGTCCACCAGGGGTCAGAAGACCTCGGGCAGCTCCGAGGCCCGGCCGGTGAACTCGGGCGCGCGCTTGCCCAGGAACGCGGCCACGCCCTCCTTGCCGTCGCCGATCGAGGTGTAGAACATCGCCAGCGAGTCCGACAGGTGCGCCTCGAGCGGGTCGGCGGCCGCGCCGTTGCGGTAGAGCAGCCGCTTGGCCAGGCCGAGCGCCACGGGGGAGCGGCCCACCACGAACGAGCGAGCGAGTTCGTGGGCCGCGGGGAGCAGGTCTTCGGGCTCGTGCAGCGAGCGGACCAGCCGCCCGGCGAGGGCCTGCTCGGCGGTGAGGATGTCGGCGGCGTACACCCATTCCAGGGCCTGCTGGATGCCGACGATCCGCGGCAGGAACCAGGTCGAGCAGGCTTCCGGCACGATGCCGAGTCGACCGAACACGAAGCCGACCCGGGCCTTGGTCGAGGCCAGACGCAGATCCATGGCCAGCGTCATCGTGGCTCCGATGCCGACCGCCGGACCGTT
>JBKJLD010000045.1:0-21984 GCA_046597165.1 Nocardioides sp. | reverse complement strand
CGCGACGCGGTCGAGGAAGATGCGCCACCGGCGTGCTGCCGCCTTCTCACCAGCCTGTGGGAGGGCGGTGCCGCCGGGGACGCGCGGCTCGGGGATGTCGGTGGTGTCGGCCAGTGTGGTGACCCACGACGGGTGGTGCGGTGGGCCGACCGGCTCGCGCCATCCGTGCTCGGCCCAGGCGCGCGAGTAGGGGGTGAAGACCTTGAACGGCTGGTCGGAGCCGGTGGTCACCCGGCCCGGGGCGACGGCGTACGGCGAACCCGTGCGCACCAGCTCGATGCCGGCATCCGCGAGAGCCTCGGCCACGTGCTGGTCGCGCCGATGGCCATATGGGCCGTAGTCGGCCGCGATGTGCACCCGCTGGGCGCCGATCTCCTTGGCCGCCAGGACGACGCGTCGGACCGGGTCACCGCGCACCACCCTGAGCGGGATCCGGCCGGCCAGGTCGCGCAACGCGGCGCCCAGGTAGGCGCGGCGGACGTCGCCCGAAGGCGCCCACAGAGCGGGATCGAGCACGAACAACGGGAGCACGTCGCCATCGGCGGCCGCCTCGAGCAGGGCGGGGTTGTCGTCGAGGCGCAGGTCGCGCCGGAACCACATGACGGAGGTCGTGTCAGGGGAGTCGGTGGGAGCCATCGTCTCCCAGCCTGCCAGCGTGGTGGGCGGAGACTAAGATCGCCGCGTGAGCGATCTGATCGACACCACCGAGATGTACCTCCGGACCATCTACGAGCTGGTCGAGGAGGGGATCATCCCGCTGCGCGCCCGTATCGCGGAGCGTCTCCACCAGAGCGGGCCCACCGTGTCGCAGACCGTGGCGCGCATGGAGCGCGACGGACTGGTCACCGTCCAGGGTGACCGCCACCTCGAGCTGACCAGCGAGGGCATGCGGCTCGCGACCCGGGTGATGCGCAAGCACCGGCTCGCGGAGCGGCTCCTGATCGACGTGATCGGCCTCGACTGGGAGCTGGTCCACGAGGAGGCCTGCCGCTGGGAGCACGTGATGTCCGAGACGGTGGAGCGGCGCCTGGTCGAGCTGCTCGACCACCCGACGGAGTCGCCGTACGGCAACCCGATCCCGGGGCTCGACGAGCTCGGTGAGACCGATCTGGGAGAAGCCTTCATGGACGGCGTGGAGCCGCTGTCCCAGGCCGCCGGGCCGCAGGAGGGCCGGGTGCTGGTCCGCCGGATCTCCGAGGAGATGCAGAAGGACGAGTCGCTGATGAGTGCGTTGCGGCGGGTCGGTGCGCTGCCCGACAAGACCATCACGGTGATCGCGACCGGCGAGGGGGTCCTGGTCGGCTCGGGCGGCGAGACCGCGGAAGTGGTGCTCGAGGCAGCCGACCACATCTTCGTGCGCAAGCTCTGAAACCGCCCGAGGTGCGGTGGCACTTGTGCATGAAGGTTTACCCGCAAGAGGGTCTCATGTTGCCCTTGCCACAGTACCTTCTCGTCAGGTCGTGACTCGGCGCGCTCCCTTTCGTTGGTGTAACCGGACGTTGGGTCCGGCCCTAAGGGGGAACTGTTGGAACTCATCGAGGTGACCGAGCTGGTTCGGGGCCGCGACGGGCAGACAGCCGTGGTTGCGCACTCCGAGAGCGGGCTGACCCGGGGGCTGGAGCTCGGCGAGGCAGTCGTGCTGAGCGTCGGATCCGAGTACCGCGCCGCCAAGGTGCGTCACCTCGAGTTCGAGCCGGACGACACCTACTACACCCTCGACCTGGGCGGTCGGCTGCCCGCGGACCTCGCCCACGAACGCATCGCCGGGCTCGGCCCGCTGAGCGACACGAGCCTGCACGAGGTCGTGGACCTGCTCGGAGAGCTGCGTCCCCCTCGACCTGGCGACCTTGGCGACTCGCTGGGGCACGAGCGTCCCCTAATGCACTCCTGAGTCGAGCCCGCGCCGCCCGGCCAGGGTCGTGAGGAACTCGCTGCACCCCGTCTCGACGGTGTACGTCGCGAGGTCGTCGCCGCGCGTCGTGCCGCGGTTGACGATCACCACCGTGGTCCCGGCCTTGGCCGCCCTTCGCACGAACCGGAAGCCGCTCATCACCGTCAGCGAGCTGCCGGCCACCAGGAGGGCCCCGTCGCGCTCGACCAAGCCGTCGACCGCGGCGTAGCAGCGCTCCACCCGCGCCACCGGCACGTTCTCGCCGAAGAAGACCACGTCCGGCTTCAGGACCCCGTTGCAGTCGTCGCAGGCTGGGACCACGAAGCCGTCGGTGTCGTCCAGCTCCACGTCGCCGTCAGGACGGTTCTCGACTGCGGTGTGCCGCTCGGCGAAGCCGGGGTTGAGCTCGGTCAACCGGGCGTGCAGGGTCGCGCGCGGGGACGTTGCTCGGCAGCCGAGGCAGACCACGTCGGCGATCCGGCCGTGCAGCGCGACCAGGCGAGGCGACCCCGCCCTCTCGTGCAGGCCGTCGACGTTCTGGGTGATCAGCAGGGTCGGATCTAGTCGGGCCGCGGCGAGGTGCCCGGCGTTGGGCTCGGCTCGCTTCATCCGACCCCAGCCGAGATGGCTGCGCGCCCAGTAGCGCCGCCGGGCGTCCGGCCCGGACACGAACTCCTGGTAGGTCATCGGCATCCGCGCCGGCGACCCGGGTCCGCGATAGTCCGGGATCCCCGAGTCCGTGCTGAGCCCGGCTCCGGTGAGCACCACCAACGGCCGGTCGGCAAGCACGTCGAGCACCGCGTCGTACGCCCGGGGGAGCGCTGTTGCCCGGGCGGTCGTCGGTGCTGTCGGTGCCGTCATGGGGCGTAGCGCAGGGCGGTGCGGGCGCGGGCCTTCTCGGCCTCCACGTCGCGGTTCTTGGGCGGGGCGGTCGTGGTCAGGTCGTCGAGCAGGTGCTGGGTGAGGTGTGCGATCTCGCGCACCGCGCGGTCGAAGACCTCCTGGTTGGCCAGCGACGGCTTGGTGGTCCCGCTGACCTTGCGGACGTACTGCAGCGCGGCCGAGGTGACCTCGTCGCGGGTCGCAGGCGGCTCGAAGTTGTTGAGCGGGCGGATGTTGCGGCACATGCCCCGAGAATACGTCGCGCGAGCGGCCCGCTCGGCGAGCGCGATCTCACCACGCGAACAGTGCCCCGGAAGGGTGACACGATGGCCCCATGGCTGACGCACGCAACCCTGACCGTGACTTCGACATCGTGATCTTCGGAGCCACCGGCTTCACGGGGGCCCTGACCGCGGAGTACCTCTCCGCGCATGCCCCGGCCGGGCTCCGCTGGGCGCTCGCCGGGCGGAGCCCGGACAAGCTGGAGCGCGTGCGCAACCGGCTCGCCGCGATCGACCCCGCGCTGGTCGACCTCGAGCTCCTGCACGCGGACGTCTCCGATGCGGCCTCGCTCGCCGACGTCGCCGCCCGCGCGCGGGTGGTCATCACGACCGTCGGGCCCTACCTGACCTACGGTGAGCCGCTGGTCGCCGCGTGCGCGGAGGCCGGCACCGACTACGTCGACCTCACCGGAGAGCCGGAGTTCGTCGACCGGATGTACGTCGCTCACCACGCCACCGCCGAGCGTACCGGCGCACGGATCGTGCACGCGTGCGGGTTCGACTCGATCCCGCACGACCTCGGCGCGATGTACACCGTCCAGCAGCTGGGCGCGACCGGCCCGGTGAACGTGCGCGGCGTGGTCCGCGCGAGCGGCATGTTCTCCGGTGGCACCTTCCACTCGGCGATGACTGCGATGTCGCGGGCCCGCCAGATGAAGCAGGCCTCAGCCGAGCGGCGCCGCCTCGAGAAGAGCCCCGAGGGCCGCTCGTCCCGCGCCGTCTCCGGCAAGCCCCATCGGGACAAGGTGCTCGGCTTCTGGCTTCTCCCCATGCCCACGATCGACCCGTTCGTCGTGGCCCGCAGCGGTGCGGCTCTGCCGGCGTACGGATCGAAGTTCCGCTACTCGCACTTCGCCGGTACCAAGACCCTGCGGTACGCCGCCGGCGGCGCCGCCGGCGTCGGGGCCATCGCCCTGTCCGCTCAGGTCAAGCCGTTGCGCAACCTGCTCCTCGGCAGGATCAAGCAGGGTGAGGGCCCCGACGAGCGACGTCGCGAGAAGTCCTGGTTCACCGTCGACTTCGTCGGCGAGGGCGACGGCCGCACGGTGCGCACCCGGGTCTCCGGCGGCGACCCGGGCTACGGCGAGACCTCGAAGATGCTGGCGGAGTCGGCGCTGAGCCTGGCCTTCGACGACAACCCGGCCACGGCCGGCCAGGTGACCACGGCCCAGGCGATGGGCGACCACCTGCTGGACCGGCTGCGGTCGGCGGGGATGGTCTTCGAGGTCGTGGGCTGAGTGTTGAGGGTCGGGCCGCTGGAGCACGGGGGAGAACCCCAGCGACCCGACATGTGAACGGTATCCAGCGATCCTGAGGAAGACCCTCAGGGGTCGCTCAAGGTTCCCTCAAATCAGAAGTTCCGGGTGCCCCAGGCCAGAGTCGAACTGGCGACCTTTCGCTTAGGAGGCGGCTGCTCTATCCACTGAGCTACTGGGGCCGGACGTCGATCGTCGGCGCACATCGTGCCACGTCCCGCGACCGGGGCGTCGTCCGCCCGCCCCGGCGCGGCCTGTCCGGTACTGAATTTCTTCCAGCTGTGTGTAACGCAGAGCACACCACACGACAGGTAGTGGTCAGGGCTGCGCCTGCAGCCATTCGCTCGGGCCCGCCCGACCCATCCTCCTGGGAGCTCGCATGTCGTACGTCGCCACCTCCGCCTTCAAGGTCATGTCCGGCGTCTCTGCGCTCGCCGTGGCCGGCCTGCTGACCCTCACCGCACCGTCCGCCTACGCCGCCGGGGGCGACTCCGACCACGACGGGATGCCCAACCGCTGGGAGGTGGCCCACCACCTCAACCCGAACCGTGCCAACGCCCGGGCCGACAAGGACCATGACGGTCTGCGCAACATCGCGGAGTACCGCCACGGCACCGACCCCGTCGACGAGGACACCGACAACGACGGTGACGACGACGGTGACGAGGTCTCGGACGGCAGCCCCACGACCGATCCGACCGACGCTGACACCAACGACGACGGCACCCTCGACGGTGACGAGGACGCCAACCACGACCAGGTGGACAACGAGGACGAGGACGACGCGACCGAGGCGTGTGCGGCAGACGACGACGACAGCGACAGCGACGGACTTGCCAACGAGGACGAGAATGACTTCGGCACCTCGGCCCACGACGCCGACTCCGACGACGACGGCACCCCGGACGGTTCCGACGACAACGACGAGAACGGCACCCCGGACGACCAGGACTCCGACAGCCAGGACGACAACGACGGCCAGGGCCAGGACCAGGCCGACGACTGCGAGGACCAGAACGACGACCAGGGCCAGGACGGCTGAACCCTGCACTGCTGATTGATCGATCAGACGTCCGTCCACCGGCCCTCGGTGGGCGGACGTCTGTCGTCAGTCGGATCGAGTCGTCATTGTCCGGGTGGGACGTCCCGCGGCCTGCAGGGTCAGGCACCCCTGTTGGGCGCCGAGACGGTTCAGCCCCGCCAGGTCCCCGGCACCGAACCGGGCCGGCCCGCCCTGCATCGTCGGGTACATGATCTGCCGTTTGTCCCCGGTGTGGGCGAGCCCCAGGGCGTGCCCGATCTCGTGCATCAGCAGCTCGCCCCGCGTCTGGCCCCGCCCGAAGCCGGCCGGGATCCGGCCGTTGAGCCGGGCGTTGAGCACCACCGAGCCCTGCAGGATCCGGTAGGCGGCCCTGCCGGCGCCGTCCTCGTAGCCCGAGGAGTACGACGGGCCCCCGACCCCCGCGGCGGTGCTGCCCGCCCCCAGCATGTTCGACCGCGCCGGCCGAGCCCACGCGATCACCAGCTCGGTGCCGCTGGGGAACCGGTCGCCCGAACGTCCGGTCGGGACGTGCCCGGTCGGGCCTGCGTAGTGCAGGGGCAGTCCCGTGGCCTGCCGGATCCGGGTGATGGCCCCCCGCACGTCCTTCAACGCGCCGCGGGCCGCCTGCCGGGGGTTGACCCGGTAATCGATGCGACGGCACGGGTCCCATCGGGCGACCGGTGCGGTGAAGAACGCGTGACTCCTCGCGCGTCCGGCGGGCTCGTACGACGGGGTCACCACCAACGGGTGGCTGTCGCTGGTGCCGGCCTCGGCCGTGTCGGTCGCCTCCGCCACGATCCGGAACGTGAACGACCCGAAGAAGGAGGCCGGCACCCGCAGTTCATAGTTGCCTCCGGCGGGCGCGAGCGTCGAGGAGACGGTGGTCCACCCTCCCGGCACGGCGCGCTGGAGCACCACCGTGCGCTGGTCGGCGTCCGGCACGACCGCACCGGTGGCGGTGACCCGGGTGCCCCGCTCCACCCTGGAGGCGTCCACCACCATGGTGACCGTGCTCGGAGCCGCGGTTCCGCGAGCGCTGGCGACGTCACCACCGGTCGGGGCGACGAGAGTGGCCGCGAGCCAGGTGACGCCCAGCAGGCGGGTCAAGGATCCGAGACGGCAACAGCGCATCTGCCCAGTATCGGCACACTCGCCCACCGAGGTCACGTGGAGTGCAGCACGACCACGTCACCGTGGGTGCCGTACCCCAGCGCCTTGCGGGCGTACGCCGTCCCGTCGAAGGTGACCAGCAGCCAGCCCCCCGCCGGGTCGGGCACCAGCTGCGGGTGCGGGATGTTCGTGCCGTACGGCGCGTCCAGCCGCCCGACCCGGTGGCCTGCCAGATCGAAGACCGGGTAGCACCGGTCCACCCCGTCGGAGGCGACCAGCCAGGTCGTCTCGCCCACCGTGGCGATGACCGGCCCTTCGCACTGCGTCATCTCGCTCGCTGCTCCCACAGCGGTCAGCCCTTCGGTCCACGACTCGGCGGTCGTCGTCGCCACGGCCGGGTGGAAGGCGAACGGCCGCTGGGTCGGGCTCGCGACGTACGCCACATGCCAGCGGCGCTCGATCCGGGTCAACGACGGGTCCCACGTCCCCAGCTCGGTCGGCAACGGGGTGCGCACGGTGTCCAGGACGTGCACTCCGCTCAGCAGATCCGCGTCGGTCTCGGTGTGCCGAACGTGCACCGAGCCGGGCTCGAAGTCGCCCCAGGCACTGGTCGCGACCAGCCAGCGCTCGCCGTCGCGGACCAGCTGCCCGGCGTGGTCGCCCAGCACCAGACCGCCGCGCCGGCTGAAGAGCTGCGCCTCGAGCCGCATTTCCGCCGGCGCCGCTGGGTCCATCGACCAGACCGACCAGTGCGCCTGCTGGAAGAAGCCCGGCCCGGCGCAGGTCCAGGTGAGGAACAGCCGTCCGTCGCGGAGGTACGGCGCGCCGTCGGCGTGCTGGACCAGGTGCGGGTCGCGCAGCCCGGTCATCCCGAAAAGACCGGCCCGGGCCCCGCTCAGCTCGACGCCGGTGCCGCCCCAGGCATAGGCGTGCGCGCCCAGCACCTCCTCGCTGCGCAGGTCGACCCGGGCAGCGACCTTGGCCCGCTCGCTCAGAAGCGGCCGCCATCCGTCGCCGGTGTCGGCCAGCACCGTGACCTGGTTCTCGCAGAGCGTGAACGCGAAGCGGAACGGCGCGACCAGCGCCACCTTGCGCCGGCGGACGACCCGGGTGCGGCCCCCGCGCCGGATGCTGATCGTGACTCGCGACGTGTCCGCCGACCAGCTGCCGAGGACGTGCTGGCCGTTCCCGGTCATGAGACCGGCCGAGACCGTGCCGTCCACGCGGACGACGTCCAGCTCCACCGCGGCGTACGGCGCGCGTGGGCCGCTCGTGGCGCGGGTGACCCCGTCCGGGGCGGAGGGCCCCTCCTCGTGCGCCGCGAACCCGGGCGCCACCAGCGCGAACGGGCGGAACCGGGTCAGGGGAGCAAAGCTCAGCTCGAAGATGGCGGCTACATCCGCTCGGGGGCGGCGATGCCGAGCAGGTCGAGTCCCTGCTCGAGAACGCCCAGGGTGACCGTGCAGAGCGTGAGCCGCGATGCACGGACCGCGTCTTCCTCGGCCTTGAGCACCGGGCACCGGTCGTAGAACGTGGTGAACCTCTGCGCGAGGTCGAAGAGATAGGTGCACAGCCGGTGCGGCTCCAACGCGTGGCCCACCTGCACGACGACGTCGCCGAAGCCCAGCAGCGCGAGCAGCAGCGCCCGCTCGGCCTCGTCGGTCACGACCACTGGGGCCCGCTCGGCGGGGGTGGTGGGGGAAACTGGGGCCTGCTCGGCTCGGCGCAGGATCGACCGGATCCGCGCCGCGGCGTACTGCAGGTAGGGCCCGGTGTCGCCGGTCAGCGAGACCATCCGGTCCAGGTCGAAGGCGTAGCTGGAGTCATGGGCGACCGAGAGGTCGGCGTACTTCACCGCGCCGATGCCGACCTGGTGCGCGATCACCTCGCGGTCGGCTGCGGCGAGCTCGGGGCGGGCCTCGGCCAGGACGGCGCCCGCCCGCTCGACCGCCTCCTCGAGCAGGCTGCTGAGTCGGACCGGGTCACCGCTTCGGGTCTTGAGCATCTTGTTGTCCGCACCGAGCACGCTGCCGATCTGCACGTGGGTGACCTCGACGTCGTCCGGCAGCCACCCGGCCTTGCGTGCGGTGGCGAAGACCATCTGCAGGTGCAGCGACTGGGGAGCGCCGATGACGTAGACGAGGCGGTCGGCGCGCAGGTCGCGGAGGCGGTGGCGGATCGTGGCCAGATCGGTGGTGCCGTAGCCGTAGCCGCCGTCGCTCTTGCGGATGATCAGCGGCACCGGTTTGTCCTCCCGGCCGGTGAAGCCGTCCAGGAAGACGCACAGCGCGCCGTCGCTGGTGGTCGCGATCCCCGCCGTCTCGAGCTCGGCGCAGATGCCGGGCAGCTCCGCGTTGTACGTCGACTCGCCGGCCAGGTCGGCGTCGGTGAGGGTCACGTCCAGCAGCCGGTAGATCGAGTTGAAGTAGGCCGTCGAGGCCACGATCAGCTCGTGCCAGAGTCGCAGGGTCTCGGGATCGCCGGCCTGCAGCGCGACGACCCGACGCCGGGCCCGGCCGGCGAAGTCGGCCTCGTCGGCGTCGAACTTGGCCCGCGCCGCCTGGTAGAACGTGTTGGGGTCGGCGACCAGCGCCTGCGCCTGGTCCGAGTGCTCCCCGACGTCGAGGAGGTGCTCGATCAGCATCCCGAACGGGGTGCCCCAGTCACCGATGTGGTTCTGCCGGACCACCCGGTGGCCCAGGTGCTCGAGCGTCCGGACCAGCGCGTCGCCGACGACCGTGGTCCGTAGGTGGCCGACGTGCATCTCCTTGGCGACGTTCGGCGCTGAGTAGTCCACCGGGACGACCTCCGGCTCCTGGCGGGGTACGCCGAGCCGGGCGTCGGCGGCCTGCTGCCCGACGCGGGCGGCGAGCCACTCCCCGGTGAGGGTGAGGTTGATGAAGCCGGGGCCGCTGACGACAGGAGCCAGGCACAGGTCGGCGACGTCGAGGTGCTCGACGATCCGGGCCGCGACCTCCCGGGGGTTGCTCCCGAGTCGCTTGGCCAGCGCCAGGGCCGCGTTGGCCTGGAAGTCGGCGAACTGGGACGGTCGCAGGACCGGGTCGATCTCGGCGTACTCCGTCCCGAAGGCGGCGCCCAGGGCGTGCCGCAGCCGCTCGGTCAGGGCCCCGGCGGGGCTGCTCACGGGGCTGCTCGACGGACTGGTCGACGGGCTGGTCATGCGGCTCAGGCTAGGGCGTGGCCCCGAGGCCGGCGACGCGAGGGTTTTGTGAGGACGAGCAGGTCAGCGACACTATTTGGATCTCCCGCGTAGGTTCGGGATGCGCCGAGCCCGAATTCGAAGGTGATCCCCTGTGTCCGACGCTGTGTCGAGCAGTGCCCAGACGGGCTCGGGCGCGCCCAAGCGACGCGGACGCGGACGCAAGCGGCACACCGTCGGCAAGATCCTGCTGGCCAGTGTCGTGGTCCTCGCGATGGCCACCGGGCTCTCGGTGGTCTTCCTCTACCGCGACCTCAACGGCAACCTGAACGTCCTCGACGTCACCAACCAGCTCCAGGACCGCCCCGACAAGGTCAAGGTGCTCGGGCCGCAGGATCCGCTCAACATCCTGGTCATGGGCTCCGACACCCGCGACGGCGTCGGCAACAACATCGACGGACTGACCGGCGGCGGCCAGCGCTCGGACACCACGATCCTGCTGCACCTGTCGGCGGACCGGACCCGCGCCTACGGCATCAGCATCCCGCGTGACTCGGCCGTCGACCGGCCCGAGTGCAAGAAGCCCGACGGCACCACCATCCCGGGTGGCGCCCATGTGCTGTGGAACGAGGCCTTCTCCTACGGTGGCCCGGCCTGCACGATCCAGCAGTTCGAGCAGCTGACCGGAGTCCGGCTCGACCACTTCGTCGTCGTCGACTTCGAGGGGTTCCGGGGCATGGTCGACGCGATCGGCGGCGTCCAGGTCTGCATCCCCGAGGACATCGTCGACCCCGCCCACGGCATCAACATCCCGGCAGGCACCCGCAAGATCAAGGGGTCGGAAGCGCTCAACTACGTCCGCGAGCGCTACGTCATCGGCAACGGCTCGGACATCGGCCGGATGAAGCGCCAACAGGCGTTCATCGCCTCGATGGCCCACCAGGTCGTCACCGCAGGCACCCTGGCCCGGCCGGACCGGCTGATCGGCTTCCTCGAGGCGGCGACCAAGTCGCTCACCCTCGACCAGGGACTCGGCAACATCGCCAAGATCGCCCAGCTCGGGATCCAGTTCAAGGACATCGGCCTGGACAAGATCCAGTTCATCACGATCCCCAACGAGGTCGACCCCACCAACCCCAACCACCTGGTCTGGACGCCGGCGGCCAAGGACGTCTGGACGAAGATCGCCAACGACGAGCCGCTGACCCGGCGTCTGGCCACCGACGTCATCAGCGCCGGGAACGTGCCCGGCGGCTCCGGATCACCGTCCGGCTCCGGTTCCCCGTCGCCGGCCGGGGAGGCCGACAAACAGGCCCTCGCCGACGCCGGCCTCTGCACATGACCGGGACGGGCGATCAGCCC
The DNA here is from genome assembly GCA_046597165.1 of Nocardioides sp. Lineage (GTDB taxonomy): Bacteria > Actinomycetota > Actinomycetes > Propionibacteriales > Nocardioidaceae > Nocardioides. The sequence continues at coordinate 11,000 of JBKJLD010000045.1, read as the reverse complement.
GCCGAGTCCGACTGGCAGCGCAAGCGGCGGCTGGCCGCCGTCTTCGGCGACGTACTCCCCGAGACGACCGCGGACGAACGCGATCCCTCGGCTCCCCGGGAGGACGCCACCGAAGCGTGGCTCAAGGCGCAGGTGCCCCCGCACCACGGCTGACCTGTTCGTACGACGTGGGGCTCAGGCCTGACGCTTGGCGAGCAGGTCGCGGATCTCCTTGAGCAGCACCACATCCTCCGGGGTGCCGGGGGCCGGGCTGGGGAAGAACCGCTCGCGCGCCCGGGTGTAGGGCACGACCACGAGGAAGTAGACGACCGCGGCCAGCAGCACGAACGCGATGACCGCATTGACGAAGAAGGCACCGTCCCCGAGCTTCGCGCCCGCGAAGGTGGCGTCCATCCCGGGCAGGGCGCCGGTGAGCCAGGCGGTGAACGCGGTGACGACGGCGCCGAATGCCGTGCCGATGATGACCGCGACGGCGAGGTCGACGAGGTTGCCGCGCAGGATGAAGTTCTTGAAGCCGCTCATGATTCTCCTTGGGGTCCCGAGACGGGTGTGACGATTGGGCGAGTGCGACGCTAGCGGCTGAAGGCGACGCTCAGGTAGGACCGCACCGATGCGTCGGTGACCCGGGTGACCTCGTCGTCGGCGACCCCGAGCACGACGATCCGACCCGACAGGCCCGGGCCGACGGGGGTGCCGCGCTCCCCGGCGGCGGGTCCGGGCACGGTGATGACTCGCGCCCCCACCGCGACCACCTCCGCGCCCGAGCCCTGGGGGTCGGTCGCCAGCAGGTCGATCAGGTCCCCCACCCGCAGCAGGTCGACCATCCCCGCGTCCGGCAACCGCACGGGCAGCGCCGTCAACCCGGGGTAGCCCTCGGCGAGCCCCGGCCCCACCAGGCGCACATCGGTCACCGGCTCCCCGCGACGCAGCGGCGCGGCGAGGATCCGCCCGACCGCTGTGGTCGCCAGGCCGGCGGGCACCGTGTCGGGCGCGAACCGCGCTGGGGTCAGGTCGTCGGCGCCCAGCACCGCACCGGCCGGCAGGTCGCGGGCTGCGACCAGCACCGGGACCCGTGCCGGGGGAGGGGCGGCGACGGCGTGCAGCCCGGCGGCGACCGCGACGGCCGTCAGCGCAGCGGCCAGCAGGCGACGCCGGCGCAGCACGGCGCGGTGCAGCGGGCGCAGCAGAGCGGTCAGGCGATCGCGAGGTGAGGACATTCCCCGACGCTAGGCCGGATCCCGCGCATCCGTGCGGGCTCTCCACAGGGGCCGGTCAGCTGGAGGAGGAACCCGTCGACGAGCCGCTCGTCGCGGGCTTGGCCCCGGACTTGGCCCCGGACTTCGCGACGCTCTTCTCGCTACCCGAGCTGGTGCTCGACTTCTCGCCGGTGCCTGCGGACTTCTCACCGGACGACTTCTCTGCGGACTTCTCGCCGGACGAACCGGTCTCCGCGGAGGCGGCCGGCACGGTCGCGGACGAGCCGGACCGGCTGTCGGTGCGATAGAACCCCGAGCCCTTGAACACGACGCCGACGGCGTTGAAGACCTTGCGCAACCGGCCGCCGCACGTGGGGCACTGCGTCAGCGCGTCGTCGTGGAAGCTCTGGAACTGCTCGAAGTCGTGGCCGCACTCGGTGCAGGCGTACTGGTAGGTCGGCACGGTTCTCCTCGGTGATGTCGGCCGGGCTCAGTGCTGGCACTCGACCCTGGCGACTGCCAATGCTACGTCACGGCAGAATGGCCCCCGACATGAGCGGCGCTTACGACACGACCTCGACCACCTGGCGGCAGAGCTTCCTCGGGTGGCCGCGACCGGTCCGGTGGACGGCGTACGGCGCGGCCGGCCTGGTGCTGCTCCTCGTGGCCGGACTGGTCACCGGGGTCGTCCTCGTCCGGCGACCGCTGCCGCAGACCACCGGCGAGCTGGTCGTGCCCGGTCTCACGGGCGACGTCACGGTCATTCGCGACGCGCACGGCATCCCGCAGCTCTACGGCGACTCCATCGATGATCTGATGCGCGCGCAGGGCTACGTGCACGCCCAGGAGCGGTTCTTCGAGATGGACGTGCGCCGGCACGCCACCGCGGGCCGGCTCGCCGAGATGTTCGGCAAGGGCGCCCTGCTCAGCGACGAGTTCGTCCGGACGATGGACTGGCGGGGCATCGCCGAGCAGGAGCTGGCGCTGGTCAAGCCCGAGACCCGCGCCGCGCTCGAGTCGTACGCCGACGGGGTCAACGCCTACCTCGACAGAAACTCGCCGGCCCAGATCGCTGTCGAGTACACCGTGCTCAACGCGGGTGGTCTCGACTACCGGCCCGAGCCCTGGACGGCCGTCGACTCCCTGGCCTGGCTCAAGGCGATGGCGTGGGACCTGCGCGGAAACATGCAGGACGAGATCGACCGGGTCCTGGCCCTGGCCGACCACAGCGCGGCCCAGGTGGCCGAGCTCTACCCGGCGTACCCCTTCGACGAGCACGCCCCCATCGTGGGTCAGGGCGCGGTGGTCGACGGGGTCTTCGAGCAGGACGCCACCTCGGGCGGGACCCGCAACCCGCAGCGCCCGGCGTACACCGCTGGTGCGCGCCGGTCCCTCGAGCGGCTGCGCCGGGGGTTGGCGCGAATGCCGGCGCTGCTCGGTCGCGGCGACGGGATCGGCTCCAACAGCTTCGTCGTCGACGGCGCCCACGCCGAGACCGGCGCCCCGTTGCTCGCCAACGACCCGCACCTGGCCACCAGCCTCCCCGGCGTCTGGATGCAGATGGGGCTGCACTGCACCACCGTCTCCGACGCGTGCCCGCTCGACGTCTCCGGTTTCACCTTCTCCGGGGTCCCGGGGGTGGTGATCGGCCACAACGCAGACATCGCCTGGGGGTTCACCAATCTCGGTCCCGACGTCACCGACCTCTACCTCGAGCGGATCGTCGGCGACGACCGGTGGCGCTACGGCGGCAGGCTGCTCAAGCTGCGCACCCGCACCGAGACGATCAAGGTGTCAGGCGCTGACGACGTCACCCTCACCGTGCGTTCGACCCGCCACGGACCGCTGCTCTCGGACGTCTCGGACGAGATGGCCACGGTCGGCCGTGAGGCGCCAGCCGGGTCCGGGGCCAACCGCGGCGACGGGTTCGCCGTGGCGCTGCAGTGGACCGCACTGCACCCGTCCCCGACGGCCGACGCGATCCTCGAGCTCGACACCGCCACCGACTGGACCTCCTTCCGGGCGGCCGCCGCGGACTTCGCGGTCCCCGCGCAGAACCTCGTGTACGCCGACCGCGCGGGCCACATCGGCTACCAGGCGCCGGGCCGGATCCCGATCCGCAAGTCGGGCAACGACGGGCTGCTGCCGGCGGCCGGCTGGCGCCCCGAGAACGACTGGACCGGCGACTACGTGCCGTTCGACGGGCTCCCCAATGTGCTGGACCCCGCCGAGGGGTTCGTGGTCACCGCCAACCAGGCCGCGATCGGGCCGGACTACCCCTACCGGCTCACCGACGACTGGGACCGCGGCTACCGCTCGCAGCGGATCCGGGACCTGATCGGGCAGCAACCGCAGCTGTCGGTCTCGGACCTGCTCGTCATCCAGCTCGACGACCAGAACCCGATGGCGCCGACCCTGACGCCGTACCTCCTCGACGCGAAGTTGCCCTCCGGCTACTACTCGGCCGGCCAGGGGCTGCTGCGCGACTGGGACTTCGGGCAGCCCGCCGACAGCGCGGCCGCCGCTTACTACAACGTCGTGTGGAGCAACCTGCTGGCGCTCACCTTCCACGACGACCTGCCCGAGGAGCTCTGGCCGGACGGCGGCCAGCGCTGGTTCGCCGTGGTGTCGCAGCTGCTGCGCAAGCCGACCGACCCGTGGTGGGACGACACCACCACCGATGACGTCCGTGAGACCCGTGACGACATCATCGCCGCGGCGATGACCGCCGCCCGCGACGAGCTGACCGAGCGTCAGTCGCTCGACCCGCAGCGCTGGAGCTGGGGACACCTGCACCGGCTGGACCTGCACAACCAGACGCTGGGCGAGTCCGGTGTCGGTCCGGTGGAGTGGCTGGTCAACCGGGGTCCGTGGGCGGTCGGCGGCGGCAGCTCGACGGTGGACGCGACCTCGTGGGACGCGGCCAAGGGCTACGACGTGACCAGTGCCCCCTCGATGCGGATGGTGGTCTCGCTGGCCGACTTCGACCAGTCTCGCTGGATCAACCTGACCGGCGTCTCGGGGCACCCCTTCGACGCGCACTACACCGATCAGACCGACCTCTGGGCACGGGGCGAGTCGCTGCCGTGGCGCTCGAGCCGGGCGGCCGTCGAGAGGGACGGCCACGAGACGCTCACGTTGGTGCCCGCCCCCAGCGGGTGAGGCCGTCCGCCGTGGCCGCGGCCCGGACCCGCCGGTCGTGAGGCTCGGCGGGGACCGACAGCCCCACCTCGTCGGGGTAGAGCAGGACACAGGTGAAGGTCCCCACCGGGACCCGGGCCAGGGCCCGGTCGTAGGAGCCGCCGCCGCGGCCCAGGCGCAGTCCGTCGGGGGAGACCGCCAGCCCCGGCACCAGCACCACGTCCGCAGTGGCGACCGCGTCGACCCCGAGGCGCGCGCCCCCGGGCTCCAGGAGCCCGCGGTGCGCCGGGCGCAGGTCGGCGTCCCCGGTGAAGGTGGCCCAGTCCAGGTCGTTGTCGCCCAACAGCACCGGGAGGAGCACCCGGGTGCCCGCCGCGCGCAGCTCGTCGAGCACCAGCGCGGTGCCCGGCTCCTTGCCCAGCGCGACGTACGCCGCGACGGTGGCCGCCCGTCGTACCTCTGGGGTGGCCAGCAGCAGCTCGGCCAGGGAGCGGGCCTCGGACCCCACCTGGGCCAGGGAGCGACGACCCCGAGCGGTGAGCAGCTGGTCGCGCAGGGCGAGCTTGGCCGCGGGTCCACCTGGCGTCTCGTTTTCGGGCATTTGCGGCGGGGGCACCCAACAAGCCTACGATCGGAGGCATGGGTAGTGCAGGGTTGAACAGAGCGCGCGACAAGATGGCCGCTGCCGGAGTGGACGAGGTGGCGATCGAGACCTTCGCCCACTACTTCCGGCTCCTCGAGCACGGCGAGACCGGGATGATCCCGGAGTCGTCGATCGGGCCGGTCGAGATGGAGTCGCTGGCCGACGTGCAGGTGAGCGAAGAGGATGCGGCGGCGGCCATCCGGAAGACGGCCGTCATCAAGCTCAACGGCGGCCTCGGCACCTCGATGGGCATGGACCGCGCCAAGTCGTTGCTCTGCGTGCGCCGGGGCCTCTCCTTCCTCGACATCATCGCTCGCCAGGTGCTGCACCTGCGCCAGCAGTACGACGCAACCCTGCCGCTGATCTTCATGAACAGCTTCCGCACCTCCGGCGACACCATGGAGGCGCTGGCCCGCTACGAGGACCTCCCGGTCGAGGGGCTGCCGCTGGAGTTCCTGCAGAACAAGGAGCCCAAGCTGCTGGTCAAGGACCTGTCGCCGGTCAGCTACCCCAAGGACCCCGACCTCGAGTGGTGCCCGCCGGGCCACGGTGACGTCTTCACCGCGCTGCGCGGCACCGGCCTGCTGGACCGGCTGCTCGAGGCCGGCTATCAGCGGGTCTTCGTCTCCAACTCCGACAACCTCGGCGCCGTCCCCGACGCCCGGGTGGCCGGCTGGTTCGCCACCTCCGGTGCGCCGTTCGCGATCGAGGCGGTGCGGCGTACCGCATCGGACCGCAAGGGCGGCCACTTCGCGCGCCGCAAGGGCGACGGTCGGCTGGTGCTGCGCGAGACCGCGCAGACGCTGCCGCAGGACCAGGAGAAGCTCGCCGACCTCGAGCGGCACCGCTACTGCTCCACCAACAACCTGTGGTTCGACCTCGCGGCCATGAAGCAGGCGCTCGACGTCCGTCAGGGGATCCTCGGCCTCCCGCTGATCCGCAACGTCAAGCACGTCGACCCAGGGGACGCGAAGACCCCCGAGGTGGTCCAGATCGAGACCGCGATGGGGGCCGCGATCGAGGTCTTCGAGGACTCCCGCCTGATCGAGGTCGGCCGGGACCGGTTCGTGCCCGTGAAGACCACCAACGACCTGCTGGTGCTGCGCTCGGACGTCTACGACATCTCCGACGACTTCGTGCTCGACCAGACCTCGTTGGAGCTGCCGTTCGTGGAGCTCGACTCCGATCACTACAAGCTGGTCGGGGAGTTCGACAAGCGGTTCCCCGAGGGGGCGCCGTCGATGAAGAAGGCCACCTCGCTGCGGGTCCAGGGCGACTGGACCTTCGGTCCCGGAGTGCAGGTGGTCGGGGAGGTCGTGCTCGAGGCGAGCTCCGCTCAGCGGGTTCCGGCCAACACCGTGCTCAGCAACGATGCCGGATCCGCGGATGCCTGACCCGGTGACCTCGGTGGAGGAGCACCTCGCCCGGGTCCTCGGCGCGATCGAGCCGCTTCCCGACTTCCCGCAACCGCTGCTGGAGGCGCTCGGCCTCGCGGTCGCCGAGGACGTCTCCGCCCCCGTCTCGCTGCCCTCCTTCGACAACTCCGGCATGGACGGGTACGCCGTCTGTCAGGCCGACGTCAGCAGCGCCACCGAGGAGTCGCCGGTGCACCTGCCCGTCGTCGGGGAGATCGGTGCCGGACAGGCCCGACTGCTGGCGATGTCGCCAGGCACGGCGGTCAAGATCATGACCGGTGCCCCGCTGCCCGCCGGTGCCGACAGCGTCGTGCCCTACGAATGGACCGACCGAGGTGTGGCCCAGGTGCGGATCGGCAGTGCGCCCTCGGTCGGACAGCACGTGCGCCGAGCCGGAGAGGACGTCGAGGCGGGGGACCTGCTCATCGAGCACGGCACCGTCCTGGGGCCTCGCCACCTCGGCCTGCTGGCTGCCGTCGGCCGCGCGTCTGTGCGGTCGCGGCCGCGACCCCGGGTGGTGATCCTCTCGACCGGATCCGAGCTGCGCGAGCCCGGCACGGCGCTGGGACACGACTCCATCTACGACGGCAACTCGTTCCTGATCGCTGCCGCCGCCCGCCGAGCCGGAGCGATCGCCTACCGCGTCGGGATCGTTCCCGACGAGCCGCGGGCCTTCCTCGACGCGCTGCACGACCAGCTGGTCCGCGCCGACATCGTGGTCACCACGGGCGGCGTCTCGCAGGGCGACTTCGACGTGGTCAAGGAGGCGCTCCTGCCCGAGGGCGACGTCTGGTTCGGTCCGGTCGCGATGCAGCCCGGCAAGCCCCAGGGGTTCGGGGTGGTCGGCGAGGACCGGACCCCGATCTTCACGCTCCCGGGCAACCCCGTGTCGGCGTACATCTCCTTCGAGACGTTCGTCCTGCCCGCGATCCGCAAGTTGATGGGCAAGACGCCCTACGTGCGCCCCACGACGAGCGCGAGGCTCACCCACACCCTGAAGTCCCCGGAGGGGCGCCGCCAGTTCGTGCGCGCCGAATACGCCCGGGACAACGCCGGTCCGTACGTCGCGCCGGTGGGGGGCAACGGTTCCCACCTGATCGGCGACCTGGCGTCGTCCAACGCGCTGATCGTCGTACCTGAGGACGTCACCTCGCTCGCAGCGGGCGAGCAGGTCCAGGTGCTGCGGCTCGATGAGGAGTTCTGATGAGTGATCATGTGGCCGACCACCTGACCCACGTCGATGCCACGGGCGCGGCCAGGATGGTCGACGTCTCCGCCAAGGAGGTGACCGCGCGCATCGCGTCGGCCTCCGGGCGGGTCTTGGTCTCGCCGCTGGTTGTCGAACTGCTGCGTGGGGCCGGCGTACCCAAGGGCGACACCCTGGCCGTCGCCCGGCTGGCCGGAATCATGGGCGCCAAGCAGACGCCGGCCCTGATCCCGCTGTGCCACCCGCTCGCGCTCTCGTCGGTCACCGTCGACCTGAGTGTCACCCACGACTCCGTCGACATCCTGGCCACGGTCCGCACCACCGACCGGACCGGCGTCGAGATGGAGGCGCTGACGGCTGTCTGGGTCGCGGCGCTGACCGTGCTCGACATGGTCAAGGCCGTCGACAAGACCACCGTGATCACCGACATCCGGGTCGAGACCAAGTCCGGCGGCAAGTCCGGCGACTTCGTGCGCGAGGCCGCCCGATGAGCCTGCGCGCCGAGGTGGTCGTGGCCTCCAACCGGGCGGCGGCCGGCGTCTACGCCGACGAGACCGGCCCGCTGATCGTCGACTTCCTGCGGGATCTCGGTTTCGTGACCGACGAGCCGGTCGTGGTGCCGGACGGGGAGCCGGTCGGGGCGGCGATCGCCGCTGCGGCCGGGGGCGGGGCCCGCGTGGTGCTGACCACGGGGGGGACGGGGCTCACCCCGACCGACCTGACCCCGGAGGTCACCCGTCCGCTGCTGGACCGGGAGGTGCCGGGCATCGCCGAGGCGATCCGGGCGGCCGGTGTCGCGGCCGGAGTCCCGACCGCGGTCCTGTCGCGCGGGCTCGCCGGCGTCGTCGGGAGCTGCCTGGTGGTCAACCTGCCCGGGTCCCGGGGCGGCGTGAAGGACGGCCTGGCGGTGCTGCGTCCGATGCTCGTGCACGCGGTCGAGCAGGTTGTCGGGAGCGACCATTGACCGCCTGGCCGGTGTGGCTGACGGTCGATGAAGTGACCGCCCGACCACTGGCGATGACCGACGCCCGGGAGTGGACCGAGGCCCGGCGCCGCAACGCGGCCTGGTTGCGGCCGTGGGACGCGACCGTGCCGCCGGGTGCCGATGCGCGCCCCTCGTCGTTCCGGTCGCTGGTCTGGCGGCTGAACCGCCAGGCGCGGATGGGGACGACCATGCCGTTCGCGGTGGACGTCGACGGGGTCTTCGCCGGGCAGGTGACGGTCAACAACATCGTGCGGGGCTCTGCGCAGTTCGCCTCGGTCGGCTACTGGCTGGACAAGGAGTACGCCGGTCGCGGCGTGATGCCGCGGGCCGTCGCGCTGGTGATCGACCACTGTCTGTTCAGCGCCGGGTTGCACCGGATCGATATCGCGATCCGGCCGGAGAACTCCAACTCGCTGCGGGTCGTGGAGAAGCTCGGGATGCGCGAGGTGGGCTTCGCGCCGAAGTTCCTGCACATCGACGGGGCCTGGCGCGACCACCGGATCTACGCGATCACGGTCGAGGAGTGCCCGACGGGGATGCTCAAGCGGCTCGAGAGCTGAGCAGAACCTCACCAGTCACACCAGTCATTTTGCGACACACCTGTGGACATCCGCGCCGTGCTGCGCTACCCCTCCTAACCTCTGAACCGTGGACCTGAGCGCTTTCATCTTCGTTGCCCTTGCCGTGGCCTGGGCCGTCTATCTCGTCCCGAAGGCCCTCAAGCACCACGACGACGTGGTGCGCAGCCGTTCGGTGGACCGGTTCTCCCACACGATGCGGGTCCTCGCTCGCCGCGAGCCCGTCAGTCGTCGCAACGCGCGCCTCGTGGTGACCCCCGGTCGCCCCGCCAGCAGCGCCGTCGTGACCACCAAGGGCTCCTCGCCCGCCGCCGCCACCGTCGAGGCGCCCGCCGCGCCCGTGTCCGAGAAGGCACGTCGCGAGGCGGCCAACCGCGCGGCCCGGCGCCGTCGCCGGGTGCTCGGGACCCTCGCACTGGCCAACATCGTCGTACTCGGGCTCGCCGGGTTCGGCGTGCTCGGCTGGGCCTGGGAGGCGATCCCCGCCGGTCTGGTCGTCGCGTGGCTGGTCGCGTGTCGACTGATGGTCCGCCAGGAGCGTGCCGGCCGGGTCGAGCCGAGCCTCCGGATCCCGGTGGAGGCCGAGGAGGAGACCGAGGAGGTCGCCGAGATCGTCGCCGTCGATGGCGAGGCAGGAGCCGAGGAGTTCGACGACATGGTCGACACCTCGACCATGGCCGCGGCGATCAGCACCCCGATCGACCCGGCGCTGTGGGACCCGGTGCCGGTCACCCTCCCGACGTACGTCACCAAGCCTGCGGCCACCCGCCGCACCGTGCGCACCATCTCCCTGGACGACTCCGGCGTCTGGACCTCTGGGCGCACCGAGGTCGACTCGGCCATCGCCCGCGAGGCCCACGCGGCTGACCAGGAGGCCCGCGAGCAGTCCCGTGAGGTCAAGCGGGACGGCGGTCGCGCCGTCGGGAGTTGAGGTTGGTGATGGCTGGGGCTGGGTACCTGGATGGATCGCCGGTGCACCGGCGATTCCTGACGTTCCTGGCCGTTGCAACGCCTTGGAACGTCAGGGAGTGCTGTGGAAGTGGGGGGTACGACGCGCCTGCCGGCGCCCCGGTCGGTAGCCCTAGAGTCCGCTCATGGCCTCTCTCCTGAACCTCGAGCACTCGCGCGTCTTCCCCGTGCCGGTCGAGCACGCCTTCGACGTGCTCCTGACCGTCCCGCTGCCCAACCTCTTCCGCCGCCGCTACTTCGCGATCCCCGCCATTCGTGAGGTCCGCGGCCAGGACGGAGTCTGGGGGACCGTCGGCCAGAGCCGGACCATCGTGCTCGCGGACGGCGGCACCATGCGCGAGGAACTCACCAGCCTGGAGCGTCCTCACCACTTCGGCTACCTGATCGGCGACATCACCGGCCCCATGAAGCCCCTCGCCAAATCGGTGGAGGGCCGGTGGAGCTGCGTCGCCGACGGGTCCGGCACGCGCGTCACCTGGCAGTGGACGGTCCACCCCCGCTCCGCGGTGGCTGCCCTGGCGATGCCGGTCTTCGCCCGGCTGTGGCAGGGCTACGCCGCCCGCGCCATGGAGCAGCTCGACAGCATTCTCCGGCGCTGACCCGGTCCCGGGAGTCGATTGGGAACCCCCCACGCTCGAGTGCTAACGTTTCCCACCGCGTCGTACGACGCATCTGGGGCTGTGGCGCAGTTGGTAGCGCGTCTCGTTCGCAATGAGAAGGTCAGGGGTTCGAATCCCCTCAGCTCCACCATGTGATGAGTCGCGACATAGGTGACACCTGAGTCGCGACATGAGTGACATCACGAAGTAAGCCCGGGCCATCGGCCCGGGCTTACTTGTGTGTTGCGCCAGTAGGTCTTGGCCGGC
>JBKJLD010000071.1:0-31501 GCA_046597165.1 Nocardioides sp. | reverse complement strand
GGCCAACGGCAAGGCCCAGGGGCTCGGTGACACCGTCGGATTCGTCAAGATCGTGGCCGACGCGCAGTACAACGAGCTGCTCGGCGCCCACCTGATCGGCCCCGACGTCACTGAGCTGCTGCCGGCGCTGACCCTGGCCCAGCAGTGGGACCTGACCGCCGACGAGGTGGCCCGCAACATCTTCGCGCACCCGACCCTGGGTGAATCGGTCAAGGAAGCCATCCACGGCATCGCCGGCCACATGATCAACTTCTGATGTCGCCGACCCGCACCTCGACCGAGAAGGTCGTCATCATCGGTGGCGGCCCCGGCGGCTACGAGTCCGCCCTGGTTGCCGCCCAGCTCGGCGCCCACGTCACCATCGTCGACAGCGATGGCCTCGGCGGCTCGGCGGTCCTGACCGACTGCGTGCCCAGCAAGACCCTGATCGCCACGGCCGAGCTGATGAGCGACGTGACGGCCGCTGCCGAGCTCGGCGTCAACTTCCACGACCACCAGGGTGACGCCGCGACCACGATCGGGGTCGACCTCGGGGTCGTCAACGCCCGCGTCAAGCAGCTCGCCGCCGACCAGTCCGCCGACATCGGCCGCCGCCTGGCCAAGGAGGACGTGAGCGTCGTCCGCGGCCGCGGACGCCTCGACGGCCCCGGCCGGGTGGTCGCCACCCTGCCCGACGGGAGCGAGCAGGTCATCGAGGCCGACGCCGTCCTGATCGCCACCGGGGCTGCGCCGCGCGTCCTGCCGAGCGCCCAGCCCGACGGCGAGCGGATCCTCACCTGGGGGCAGGTCTACGACCTGACCGAGGCTCCCACCAAGCTGATCGTGGTCGGTTCGGGGGTGACGGGGGCCGAGTTCGCCAGCGCCTACCTCGCGCTCGGCATCGACGTCACCCTGGTGTCATCGCGCGACCGCGTCCTGCCCGGCGAGGACGCCGATGCGGCCGCCGTGCTCGAGGACGTCTCGACCCGTCGCGGCATGAAGCTCCTGGCCGAGTCCCGGATGGAGTCGGTGACGCGCACCGGCGACACCGTGACGGTCACCCTCACCGACGGACGCACCGTCGAGGGGTCGCACTGCATCCTCGCCCTGGGCTCGATCCCCAACACGGCCGGCCTCGGGCTCGAGGAGGCGGGCGTGATCCTCAAGGACGGCGGCTTCGTCAACGTCGACCGGGTCTCGCGGACCTCCGCCCGGGGCGTGTACGCCGCCGGCGACTGCACCGGCGTCCTCATGCTCGCCTCGGTGGCTGCGATGCAGGGCCGGATCGCCATGTGGCACTTCCTGGGCGACACCGTGCACCCGCTGGACCTCAAGAAGGTCTGCTCCAACGTCTTCACCGCCCCCGAGATCGCCACCGTCGGCTGGTCCCAGCAGTCGGTGGACATCGGCGAGATGCAGGCGGAGGCTGTCATGCTCCCGCTGGCCGGCAACCCGCGCGCCAAGATGCAGGGCGTCCATGACGGTTTCGTCAAGCTCTTCTGCCGCCCCGGCACGGGCATCGTCGTGGGGGGCGTGGTGGTCGGCCCGCGCGCCAGCGAGCTGATCCACCCGGTCTCCATCGCCGTGGCCGAGTCCCTGACCGCCGACCAGCTGGCGCAGGCCTTCACGGTCTACCCCTCGATGAGTGGCTCCGTGGCCGAGGCGGCACGGCGGCTGCACCGCGTCTGAGTCGGCCCTCGTGGACGACAGCCGACGGATCATGCTGGAGGCCCTCGTCGACGGCCCGGCAACCGCGGGTGACCTGGCCGCGCTCCTCCCGATCGCCCGCCCGGGGGTCTCGCGGCACCTGCGGGTGCTGCGGGAGGCCGGCCTGGTCGACGTTCGCCAAGAGGCGCAACGGCGGGTCTACTCGCTGCGCCCGCAGCTGCTCGCCGAGATCAACGACTGGTTGAGTCGGCACCCGGCGCTGTGGGACCAGCAACTGGACGCCCTGCACACCGAGACAGCACGCGGCAAGTGTGCGCGAAGGAGCTCATGTTGACCAGCAACAACCCTGCAGGCCTGCGCACTCTGGGCACCCTGCGTGCCGCGGACGGCAAGGGCGTCGTCCGTCTGGAGGACCGGTTCGACACCGACATCCACGACCTGTGGTCGGCCCTCACCGATCCGGGCCGCCTGGCTCGCTGGCTCGGTGAGGTTGAGGGCGACCTGCGTCAGGGGGGCGAGTTCCGCGCCCACTACTTCGCCAGTGGCTGGGAGGGCACCTGTCACGTCGAGCTGTGCGAGCCACCACAGCGGCTCCTGCTCCTGACCAGCTCCCCGGACGAACCGGACGGCGTCATCGAGGCCACGCTCACCGCGGACGGTGACCACACCATCCTGGTCATCGAGGACCGCGGCCTGCCCCTGGACCAGATCGCCGCCTACGGGGCAGGAGACCAGGTCCACGTCGAAGATCTTGCCGCCTATCTCGCCGGCTGTGAACCCTGCGACGCACGGGCCCGGTGGCAAGAGCTCCAGCCGGCCTACCGGCAGCTGGCCGCCGACCTGCCCTAGCTCGACCACCGGGGAGGCTGCGTCGTCAGATTCCGGCCCCGCCGCCGCCCATCATCCCGCCGGTTCCGTTCGCTCCTCCGGCGCCGCGGCGCAGGTGTGCCTCACCGAGGTGCCGGATCGTGTACGGCGTGCTGCCGCCCGAGACGTGGGCTCGGCCGGCTCCGGGCGCCCCCGCGATCCACGGCTCGGCCTGGTACCACGGCATCAGCCCCCCGGCCGTGGCGACGACCCGGATCTGGGGGAGCTCGGCGTTGGCGAGCCGGTTGGCGTCGTCGGAGCAGATGGGGACCAGGCGTTCCACCCCGCCTCCCGGCGTCCAGGGGACATCGGTCGAGGCCGGGCCGTGCTGGGGGTTGAAGAAGCAGGGCTCGCGCCGCGTCGGGAGCGGCGTCCCGTCCCGCCTGGCCAGCACGCAGGCCCGCGCGAACCGGCCGTCGTCCAGCGTGGAGAGCACCGTCTGGACGTCGGCTGTCGAGCTGGCGGAGCCGAGCTCCTTCTTGGCTCGTTCATAGGTGTCGAGCGCCTGCTGGTAGTCCTCGCGCATCGCGTCGTCCAGGCGCGTCGTGAGCGTGTCGATGTGCAGCTCGCCGAGCTGCTCCCCGAAGACAGTGACGTCCTCGCCGGCGACCACGCGGGCGATCCGCAGGCGCTCGGCGGCCTCCAGCTCGCGCTCGCGGCGGGCGCGGAGCAGTCGCAGCCTCGCGGTGCCGAGAAGAGAGACGACGAGCAGGATTCCGAGAATGATCCAGGTCATGCGGGGACGCTACCCCTGCGGCTTGAGATCTCCTTGACTTCGTGTTCGGATCAGGGTCGGTCCGGCGTCGGATCGGCGTACCGCTCGCAGAGTCCTCGGGGGAGTTCACATGCTGCACAGCCAGGCCGTCCGGTCGGGACTCGCGACCTTCGGCGCCGTGGCGCTGGGGATCGTCGCACTCGTCGTCCCGGCCGCTCCGGCATCCGCCGCCGAGACCTGGCCGGTGCCCGACCACGCCACGATCAGCCTCGACGGGCGTGGCTTCGGCCACGGCCACGGCATGTCGCAGTACGGCGCAGAGGGTGCCGCGCAGCAGGGGCTGGGCTACCGGGACATCATCAACTTCTACTACCCCGGCACCCAGTGGGGCGCCGCGACGGGCAAGGTGCAGGTGCTGATCACCGACGACACCAGCGCCGACGTCGTGGTGCAGCACCGGTCCCGGCTCACGGTGCGCAGCCTCGGCACCGGCAAGAGCTTCAAGCTCACCGGCGGGGCCGCCCGCAGGCCGATCACCCGCTGGCGGATCACCCCCGGGCCGGGGTCGCGCAGCACCGTCTCCTACCGGACCCGGGCCTGGCACACCCTGCGCGCGGTGCGCGGCGACGCCGAGTTCGCGGCCGGAGGGCAGCCGATCCGGCTCTACACCGGCTCGGGGTCGGTGGAGTTCCGTGGCATCCTGCGCTCGGCCTCGCCCGTCGGGTCGACCACCGACCGGGACACCGTCAACATCCTCAGCCTTGAGAACTACCTCAAGGGGGTCGTGCCCAGCGAGGTGATCGCCTCGACCTGGCACGCCGAGGCGATCCGGGCCCAGGCCGTCGCGGCCCGGACCTACGCGGCCTACGAGCGCGCGCACGCGCCCTCCTCGCGCCACTACCAGCTCTGCGACACCGCGCACTGCCAGGTCTACGGCGGCTACTCGGCGGAGTACCCCACGTCGAACGCCGCAGTCGCCGCCACGGCCCGCCGGGTGATCACCTCCGGCGGGGAGCCGGCCTTCGCGCAGTTCTCCGCGAGCAACGGCGGCTGGACCGCGGCGGGGGCCTTTGACTACCTGCCCGCCAAGGAGGACCCGTACGACGGGTGGACCAACCAGGGTCACCAGAGCTGGGCTGCGACGGTGACCTCCGAGCAGATCGAGCAGGCCTATCACCTCGAGAACCTCACCTCGATCAGCATCGAGACCCGCGACGACACCACCGGGCAGTGGGGCGGCCGGGCCGAGACTGTGCGGCTGACCAGCTCGACCGGCTGGACGGGCACCGTCACCGGCGAGAGCTTCCGCAGCCACCTTGGCCTGCGCTCGACCTGGTTCCAGATCACCGCAGTCGACGCCCAGTAGGTCCCGCGGCGGGACGGACGGCGGGACGGACGGCGGGACCCCGGCGGACGCCCGGGGAGGCGCTCGCGAATTACATATCTGTAGTTCGCCGGTAGGAATTGCGGGACAGGTGTGACGCGTGGTGCGATCAGTGTTCACACCCGCCCCTGTCGTCACTCGGACCACCCCGGAGTCCAGCCATGAGCCTCCCCCTGCCCGCCGCGCGCCGCACGGCCGCGCGCCTGGCAACGGCCCCCGTGGTGCTCGCGGTGGTGGTTGCGGGTCTCCTCACGAGCGCGCCTGCGCACGCCGCCAATGCGGACACCTGGAAGGTGCCCGAGAGCGCCCGGGTGACCCTCAAGGGACACGGCTACGGCCACGGCCACGGCATGTCGCAGTACGGCGCCGAGGGCGCCGCGCGCGAGGGGCTGAACTACCGCAAGATCGTGGACTTCTACTACCCAGGCACCACCTGGGGCACCGCCGCCGGCAAGGTCAGTGTCCTGATCACGACCGACACGAGCGACGACCTCGAGGTGCTCGCCCGTCCGGGGCTGACCATCCATGACAGTGCCGTCAGGGGCCGCATCGCGCTGCCCGACAACGGGGCCACCCACTGGCGGGTCGCGGTGGCGAAGGACGGGTCCAACCGGGTCGCCTACCTCACCAAGCGCTGGCACCCCTGGTCCACCCTGGTGGGCACCGGCCAGTTCTTCGCGGTTGGCAAGCCGATCACCTTGGTCACGCCTGGTGGTGAGCGGGCCTACCGCGGCGGCCTGGCCGCCCTGCCCACGGCGCCCGGATCGCGCAGCCGCGACACCGTCAACACGCTGTCGCTGGAGCGCTACGTCAAGGGTGTCGTCCCGCTCGAGATCCCGGCGCTGTGGCACGCCGAAGCGGTCCGGGCCCAGGCCGTCGCGGCCCGGACCTACGCGGCGTACGAGCGGGACCACCCCCGCAGCTCGACCTACCAGCTCTGCGACACCTCCTCGTGCCAGGTGTACGGCGGGTACGACGCGGAGCACCCGGCCGCGAACGACGCCGTGGATGCGACCCGCCACCTGGCCCTGCTCTCCGACGGCGAGCCGGCCTTCACCCAGTTCGGGGCCAGCTCCGGCGGGTGGACCTCGGCCGGCTCGGTCTCCTACCTGGCCGCGCGCGAGGACCCCTACGACGACTGGGCGGGCAACCCTGTCCACGACTGGTCCCTCGCGCTCCCGGACACCCGTCTCGAGCAGGCCTGGCCGGCTCTGGGCAACCTGCAGCGGATCACGGTGACCCGGCGCGACGGTCACGGCGACTGGGGTGGTCGGGTCGCCTCCCTCACCCTGGTGGGGGACCAGGGCAAGGTGGTGGTCTCCGGCGACACCTTCCGCTCGGTGCTCGGGCTGCGCTCGACCTGGTTGACCTTCAAGGTCGTCGCGCGCTGACCTGATTCAGCAGCGGTCGAAGCACCAGCCCGGAGAGCAGCGCCCAGAACGCGGCGCCGACGCCGAGGATCGAGATCCCCGAGGCAGCCACCACGAAGCAGACGACGGCTGCCTCGCGGCCGTCCTCATCGGCGAGTGCGGCCGCCAGGGAGGACGCGAGCGTGCCGAGAAGTGCGAGCCCGGCCGCGGCCTGCATGACGTCGCCGGGCGCGGCAGCGACCAGGGCGGTGAGGGCGCCGCAGGCGAGGGCCAGGCCGAGATAGGTCACGGCGGCCGTGGCTGCGGCGACCCAGCGGCGCTCACGGTCCCGGCCGGCCATCGGCCCGGCAGTCATGGCGGCCGTGATCGCCGCGAGATTGATGGCGTGCCCGCCGAACGGCGCACCGAGCAGTGTCCCGATGCCGGTGACCGTCATCGTCTCCCGCCACGGGATGCGGTAGCCGTGACTCGCCATCACCGCCACGCCAGGGACGTTCTGCGAGGCCATGGTGACGATGTAGAGGGGGATCGCGATGCCGACCACCGCCGAGACCGTCCAGTGCGGGGTGGTCCAGGTGATGGCCGGGACCAGGTCGGCGGCCGCGACGGACGATCCCGCCGTGATGACGACCACGACCAGCGCGACCGCCAGCGACACCGGCACGGCCCACCTCCGCGACACCTGGTGCATGACGAGCCAGGCGATCACGACCGGGCCGACGTACGCCGGCGAGTCGGCCAGTCCGGTCACCGGCTCCAGGCAGATCGGCAGCAGGACGCCCGCCAGCATCGCCCGCGCCAGCGAGACCGGGATGCGGGAGATGAGGTCACCCAGGATCGGCACCAGACCGGTGAGCACGATCAGCACGCCGGTCACGGCGAAGGCGCCGACGGCTGCCGACCACCCCCCGGCGACACCGCCGGTCGAGATGAGCAGGGCCGCGCCCGGCGTCGACCAGGCGAGCGTGATCGGGCTGTGGTGCCGGACCGAGAGCCAGAGCATCCCGAGCGCCTGGGTCACGAAGAGGGTCAGCAGCCCCGACGCGGCTTGCGCCGAGGTCGCGCCGACGGCGCTCAGTCCGGCGAGCACCACGACGAAGGAGCTGCTCGACCCGACGACCGCCGTGATGACCCCGGCCACCACGGGTGTGCCTTCGTGCTCGGCCATGGCAGACTCCGTTCTGTAAACAGAACGCAGACTACCCAAGGAGAACCGGGTGGCGGGCCAGAGTCCACGAGCCGAGGTCGGGGCCCGGGTCCGTGACCTCCGGGTGGCGCGGGGGTTCTCGCTCTCGGCCCTCGCCGGTGTCGCCGGGATCGGCAAGGGCTCGCTCTCCGAGCTCGAGGCGGGGCAGCGCAACCCGACGCTCGAGACCTTGTACGCCGTCGCCGGCCCGCTCGGCGTACCTCTTGCGGCGCTGCTGGACTTCCGGAGCGGCTCGGTGGTCGCCGACGACGGATTCGAGACGGTGCTGCTCCACACCGAACGCGGCGTGGAGGCCATCTCCGAGGTCTACCTGCTGCGCGTCGCGGCCGGCACCACCCGCAGCTCCCCGGCCCACGCCCGCGGCGTCACCGAGCAGCTGCTCGTGCTGGCCGGCGGCTGCCGGGTGGAGTACGCCGGGACGTCGGTGGAGGCAAGCACGGGCGGTCACCTCGCGTGGCCGGCCGACGTACCCCACCGCTACACCGCGACGGGTGAGGCCGACCTGCGTGCCATCAACGTGATCGTCACGCCGACGTAGTCCGAGCACCGTCCGGACTCACCGAGGCCGGCACCTACGACAGCACCAGCACCAGGTCGCCGCCCTCGACGGCCTGCGGTCCGGAGAGCGCGAGCCGCTCGACGGTGCCGGCCACCGGGGCGGTGATCGAGGCCTCCATCTTCATCGCCTCGATGGTGGCGACCGTGTCGCCGGCGGCCACCTGCACGCCCACCTCGACCACGATCGTGACGACCCCCTGGAAGGGGGCGGAAACCTGACCGGGCTTGGTGGTGTCGGCCTTCTCGGCGCTGGCCACCTCGGAGGAGACGCTGCGGTCCCGCACGCTGATCGGCCGCAGCTGGCCGTTGATGGTTGCCATCACGGTGCGGAAGCCGCGCTCGTCGGCGTCGCTGATCGCCTGGACGCCGAGGATCAGGGTCTTGCCCTCGGCGATCTCGACCTCGTGCTCGTCGCCCTGGTTGAGGCCGTAGAGATAGTCCAGGGTGGGGAGCACCGACACGTCGCCGTAGCGTTCGCGCGACTCGGCGAACTCCTTGGTGGGGCCGGGGAAGAGCAGCTTGTTGAGGGTCGAGCGCGGGTGGGTGCGCAGGTCCTCGAGCTGCTCGTCGGTGAGCTCTGCGGCCGCGGGCTTCCAGGTACGGCCCTCGAGGGCCTTGGTGCGGAACGGCTCGGGCCAGCCGCCGGGCGGGTCGCCCAGCTCGCCGTTGAGGAAGCCGATGACCGAGTCGGGGATGTCGAACGCGCCGGGGTTCTCGGCGAACTCGGCCGGGTCGGCGCCGGTGGCCACCAGGTGCAGCGCCAGGTCACCCACCACCTTGGACGACGGGGTCACCTTCACCACGTGGCCGAGGATCGCGTTGGCCGCGGCGTACATGTCCTCGATCTGCTCGAACTTCTCGCCGAGGCCCAGCGCGATCGCCTGCTGGCGCAGGTTGGAGAGCTGGCCGCCGGGGATCTCATGGGTGTAGACCCGACCGGTCGGAGACGGCAGCCCGGACTCGAACGGCGCATAGACGCGACGGGTCGCCTCCCAGTAGGGCTCCAGCGCGCACACGGCGTCCAGCGAGAGCCCGGTCTCGCGCTCGGAGTGGTCGGTCGCCGAGACCAGCGCGGAGAGCGGCGGCTGCGAGGTGGTGCCGGCCATCGAGGCCGTCGCCGCGTCCACCGCGTCGACCCCGGACTCGATCGCGGCCACGAGGGTTGCGAGCTGGCCACCCGGTGTGTCGTGGGTGTGCAGGTGCACGGGCAGGTCGAAGCGGTCGCGCAGCGCGGTGACCAGGGTCCGCGCGGCCGGCGCCCGGAGCAGGCCCGCCATGTCCTTGATCGCCAGCACGTGGGCGCCCGCGTCGACGATCCGTTCGGCCAGCGCGAGGTAGTAGTCCAGCGTGTAGAGCTTCTCGTCGGGGTTCGACAGGTCGCCGGTGTAGCAGAGCGCGACCTCGGCCACGGTCGTCCCGGTCGCGCGGACGGCCTCGATCGCCGGTCGCATCTGCTCGACGTCGTTGAGTGCGTCGAAGATCCGGAAGACGTCGATGCCGGTGGCGGCGGCCTCCGCGACGAAGGCGTTGGTCACCTCGGTGGGGTACGGCGTGTAGCCCACCGTGTTGCGACCCCGCAGCAGCATCTGCAGACAGATGTTGGGGACCGCCTGGCGCAGCGAGGCCAGCCGCTCCCACGGGTCCTCGGAGAGGAACCGCAACGCCACGTCGTAGGTCGCCCCACCCCAGGCCTCCAGCGACCACAGCTCGGGGGTGGTGCGAGCCACGTGCCCGGCGACCGTGAGCAGGTCCCGGGTCCGCACCCGGGTGGCGAGCAGCGACTGGTGGGCGTCGCGGAAGGTCGTGTCGGTGACCCCGACCCGGGTCTGCGCACGCAACCGGCGGGCGAACTCCTCGGGGCCGACCTCGAGCAGCAGCTGCCGGGTGCCGTCCGGCGCGGGCACGCCCAGGTCGAGCGGCGGGAGCTTGGTGGCCGGGTCGACGCTGACCGGAGCGGGTCCGTGCGGCTGGTTGACCGTGACGTCTGCGAGGAAGGCCAGCAGCTTGCTGCCCCGGTCGCCCCGGCCGCGCGCTGCCATCAGCTGCGGGTGGGTCTCGATGAACGAGGTCGTGATGTGACCGGCGGCGAAGTCCGGATCCTCCAGCACGGCCTGGAGGAAGGCGATGTTCGTGGAGACACCGCGGATGCGGAACTCGGCGACCGCACGCCGGGCCTTCTCGACCGCCTTGTCGAAGGTGCGGCCGCGACAGGTGAGCTTGGCGAGCATGGAGTCGAAGTGGGCCGAGACCTCTGCACCGGTGTAGACCGTGCCGCCGTCGACGCGGACGCCGGCGCCGCCGGGGGAGCGGTACGTCGTGATCTTGCCGGTGTCGGGGCGGAACCCGTTTGCGGGGTCCTCGGTGGTGATCCGGCACTGCAGAGCGGCCCCGCGCAGCACGATGCTGTCCTGGGTCAGGCCGAGGTCGGCCAGGGTCTCGCCCGAGGCGATCCGCAGCTGGGACTGGACCAGGTCGACGTCGGTGACCTCCTCGGTGACCGTGTGCTCGACCTGGATGCGGGGGTTCATCTCGATGAAGACGTAGTTGCCGTCGGGGTCCAGGAGGAACTCCACGGTGCCGGCGTTGCGGTAGCCGATCTCGGTCGCGAACCGGACCGCGTCGGCGCACATGCGCTCGCGGATCGCCGGGTCCAGGTTGGGCGCCGGCGCGATCTCGACCACCTTCTGGTGGCGACGCTGGACCGAGCAGTCGCGCTCGAAGAGGTGGATCACGTTGCCCTCGCCGTCGGCGAGGATCTGCACCTCGATGTGGCGTGGCTCGACCACGGCCTGCTCGATGAAGACGGTCGCGTCCCCGAAGGCGCCCTCGCCCTCGCGCATGCAGGTCTCGATCGCCTCGCGCAGATCCTTGGGGTCATCGACGCGGCGCATGCCGCGCCCACCACCGCCGGCGACGGCCTTGACGAAGAGCGGGTAGGGCAGAGCGGCGGCCGCCTCGACGAGCTCGTCGACGTCGGTGGACGGCTCCACGGACGCCAGCGTGGGCACCCCGGCCTTCTTGGCCGCCGCGATTGCCCGGGCCTTGTTGCCGGTCAGGGTCAGCACGTCGGCGGTGGGGCCGATGAAGGTGATGCCGGCGTTGGCGCAGGCCTCGGCCAGGGCCGGATTCTCCGACAGGAAGCCGTAGCCGGGGTAGACCGCGTCGGCCCCAGCGCGCACAGCCACGGCGACGATCGCCTCGGGGTCCAGGTAGGCCCGCACGGGGTGGCCCCGCTCGCCGATCTCATAGGCCTCGTCGGCCTTCAGCCGGTGCTCGGACCACCTGTCCTCGTAGGGGAAGACTGCCACCGTGCGCGCACCGACCTCGTAGGCCGCACGGAAGGCCCGGATCGCGATCTCGCCGCGGTTGGCCACCAGCACCTTGGAGAACATGGGGCCACGCTATAAGGGCGCGGCCAGGGGCGCGCGGCCCCGGCTCGTCGGCGAGACGCAGAACCAGCTCCCGCCGTCGCGCATCAGACACAATGGAGCCCGGGATCCGGGCACGTGTCCGCTGAGGCTCAGCGCCCGACGGTGACGGCGATCCGGCGGCCGGCGACCACGGTCCGGCCGGCGGCCACGGACTGGGAGAGCACCCGGCCGCGGCCGGTGCCGGCGGCCCGGTGACGGACGGGGCCGAGTCGGCACCCCGCGTGTGTGAGCGCGGTCCTGGACTTGGCGAGGCGCAGACCGCGAAGATCGGGAACCCGGCAGCTGACGGCCGTTCTCGGCCCCGCGGCCGGCGGTGGGTCGGCCAGGAAGTGCTGGAGGATGCGGTCGGGGCTCAGTGCGGTGTCGTAGTAGGCGACCTCGTCCAGCGACCCCTTGAACCAGGGGGCGAGGGTTCCGTTGCCGACGTAGAACGTGCCGCCGCCGCTCGAGT
This sequence comes from Nocardioides sp., assembly GCA_046597165.1. Taxonomy (GTDB): domain Bacteria; phylum Actinomycetota; class Actinomycetes; order Propionibacteriales; family Nocardioidaceae; genus Nocardioides. Next base: position 19,871 of record JBKJLD010000071.1, on the reverse strand, counting down.
GACCCGTCGCGGCCTCGGCGGTGCCGTGCAGCTCGCCGTCCACGTAGATCCGCACGGTCGCGCCGTCCCAGACCCCGACCACCTGGCGGAACTGTCCTGGGGTCGGCCCGACGTCGGCGACCACGAGGCGGTCGAGGTGGCGGAAGGCGAATCTCCCTCCGGTCACGAGGAGCTCGTCGGTGCCGGCCAGCCCGGCGATCGACGCGACGCGCCCGTCGTCCGGGTTCACCCAGGCCTCGAGCGTCGACTGGGAGCCGCCCGCGGTGATGTTGTCCGCGGACCCGTAGCCGCCGTCGCCCCAGAAGCGTCGGGCGTGGTCGCCGTCGCCGGAGATGCCGACCGGCCCTGACTCCTGGAGGTTGCGGTACGTCCCGTCGTGGCCGTGGCCGCTGGCGTCGGCCATCACGGACCCGGCGTCGCCGAGGCGGTAGTAGGCGAGGGGAGCGTCCGCGAGGAAGATCTGCGCGAAGGGCACGACGCTGTAGTGGTGGTGGGTAGTCGAGGTGAGGCCGGCGGCATCCTCCGCGAGCACCGCGAAGTCGTGGGTGCCGGGCGTCAGCGGAAGGGGGGCCCCCGAGCCGATCGGGTTGCCGTCGACCGTCGCGGTGCAGGACACGACGTCCGCACCACCGTCGGCGTCGTGGCAACTCCAGACCGCGAGCGGCGGGTGCGGCAGGGTCTTGGCCTCGGCGGAGTAGAGCGCCCCCTCGGTGGGTGAGGAGATCCGGGACGTGGGCGGCGTCGTGTCGGAGCCGGGCAGCGACGCCCAGTCGTCCACCGTTCCGACCGCGTAGTGCTCGGCGAGGACGCCACCGGACAGCGCGGTCGGGTAGTAGGCCACCTCGTCGAGGTCGCCGCTGAACGACGGTGCCTGCTCGCCGAAGCCGACGTACATCGTGGCGGAGCCGGACGGTGCCTTGCGGGCCGTGGCCGAGGACGCGACCTGGGTCCCGTTCACGAACAGCCTCGTGGTGCTGCCGTCCCAGGTGGCGGCGACGTGCCACCAGGTGCCGGGCGTCAGGGCCGGGCCGCCGCCGAGGACGTCGTCCTGGGTCTGGCGCAGCCCGAGGTGGCCGTTGCGGACGAAGAGCTGGCCGGCGCCGCCCTGCCCCAGGATCGAGCCGTCCCCGGCGTCGTCCCGGCGGACCCAGGCCTCCAGGGTGTAGGCGGTCGTCGGCGCCGCGAGGCCCTGGAGGTAGGCGTACCCACCCCCGCCGAAGTGCGTGGAGAAGTCCCGCGGGTCGGCCGCCAGGTGACACACGCGTGGTGGGTCCGGTCGGCGCTCGCAGGAGATGGCGGCCGGCCGGTGCCCGCCGGGCGCCACCGCGTTGCGATAGGCAGCGTCGCGGCCGTGGCCCGAGCTGTCGGTCATGGTCACGGCCCCGGTTGCATCACCCAGCCGGTAGTAGGCCAGCGGGGAGGACAGGAGCACCTCGTCGGCGTAGCGGTTGGGCAGGACGGAGTAGTGCCTGCTGGTCGTGGAGGTGTTGCCAGCCCGGTCGACGGCGTCGATCGTGAAGAGGTGCGGGCCGAGCGAGCCGGAGAAGTCGTCGCTGCAGCTCTGGACTCCGCTGGCGTAGGCAGGCGCCCCGGTCAGCGGGTCGGAGCAGCTGTAGGACGGGCTCGGTGTCGCGTGCAGGACGTACTCGGCATTGACGGTCGGGGTCACCACGTTGATGACGGGCGCGGTCGCGTCGTTCCCCAAGGACGTGTGCGCCCACGGGTTGCCCAGTGCGTACGGGTAGTAGGCCACCTCGTCGATGTCACCGTAGAACGGCGGCGCCTGGTCGCCGGAGCCGATGGTGAAGGTGCCGGCACCGGAGGGTGCGGTGTTGGCCGTCGTCGACGAAATGGCGTCGCCGTCGACGTACACGCGGGTCCGGCTGCCGTCCCAGGTGGCCGCCACGTGGTACCAGACGCCGGGGGTCAGCGCGAAGCCGACGACGTCGTCCCCGGTCTGGTTCAGCACCAGCTGGTCGTTGCGGACGAGGAGCTGGCCGGCGCCGAGTTGGCCGACGATCGCGCCGTCGCTGTTGTCGGCGCGGCGGATCCAGGCCTCCAGGGTGTAGGCGGTCGTGGGCGCCGTGATGCCCGACACCGAGGCGTCGTCCGCGCCGGAGAAGGACGCGGAGGTGTCGGGAGCGCCGCCGATGGCGGACGGTCCGCCCAGGGTCACGCCGCCCGAGTAGGTTCCGCCGTGGCCGTTGCCGGTGCTGTCCGTCATGGTCGTGGAGCCCGGAGCGTCCCCTAGCCGGTAGTAGGCGAGGGGAGAGTCGGCGAGCACGGCGTTCGCGTAGCCGGAGAAGCCGGCGGCTCCGGAGGGTGCTCCCCAGTAGAGGGTGCCGGACAGCGCGAGCACAAGGGCGACCAGTGAGGTCACTCCTCGGCGCGGTGGCCAGCGAGCGGACATCGGTGCTCCAGGGGGGAGGGAGTGCCCGATCACCCGAAGGACTTCTCAGGCTAGCCCCCCGCGGGGGTCGCCTGGGGGCTGGTCCGGACCGGCTCTGCCTCGAGGAACTGGGCGAGCAGATGGGGCAGGGCCGTGCCCGCCAGCCGGGCCGCAGCCGCCTCCGGTACGTCGAGCACGGTGACCGACTGACGACCGCCGGCGGTGGTGGCGACCAGGGAGGTCAGGCCGGCGCGGCGCTGGAACCAGGTGGCCCGGAAGTTCCAGCCGATCACGTCGGCCACGGCCAGCGCCTCGCGGCGCCGCAGCAGGCTGCCGGACCTCGCCACGAGGTGGCCGTCGACGAGCGTGTGGCCCAGGGCGCGGGACCGGTCGGCGGCCAGCGCGAGCGCCCCGGGCACGGTCAGGGCCGCGAGCCCCAGGAGCCAGCCCGGGGCGCCCGCCACGACCGCGGTCCCGACGGCGACGACCACGGCCACCGTGGGGACCAGGGCCCGGGTGAACCGACGGGTCCTGGCCCGTGGCCCGTGGCCGGCGAGCGGTGCGTCGACCGGACCGGCCACCCCCAGCACCGCGCGCGCGGTCCGCAGCACCACCGCGCGCGGGGCCGGCGGGACCAGGACGGAGCTGCCCTGCTGCTTGCGGTCCAGGCCCGTGACGATCGCGGACAGCCGGCCGCCACCGGCCAGCCGGAGCCCGAGGGGCTCGGCGATGCTCACCCCGCTGACCCGGTCGTCGTCGAGGCTGGTCTCCCGGGTGGTGAAGAGTCCTCGACGCAGGTGCCAGGTGCCGTCCGCCCGGGTGTGGGTGAGCGAGAAGTCCCAGTTGGTGACCAGGTAGCCACCGATCGAGAGCGTCGAGACCACGACAACGAGGGCGGCCAGCCCCAGGAGCGCCGCCGCCCAGGTCGCGAGGCCGGGGACCCAGGCGGCCAGGTCGCGCAGGTCGTGACGCTGGTACCACCCGAGGGTGTTCAGGATCTGGCTGAGACCACCCACCACGGCCGCGGCAAGCACCAGTCCGCTGCTGGTGAGCGGAGCGAAACGCACCCACACCGGGTCGAAGGAGAGCAGCAGGCTCGCGTTCCCCGCGGCGCTCGCGCGTTCGCGGGCCTGGGGGGTCGCGTGCAGGAGGTCCTCCCGCAGCCGGCGGGCGCGTTCGACGGGCAGCCCGTCCAGGTCCAGCCGGTCGTCCTCGTCGGTGGACGCCGTGCCGGTCCCGACCCGCACCGTCGTGAGTCCGAGCAGCCGGTGGATCGGCGAGGCGGTCAGGTCGACGGTGCGGACCCGGTCGACGGGCGTCGAGAGGACATGGCGGTTGAGCAGCCCGCGACGCAGCTCGATCCGGCCGTCGGCGATGCGGAAGCTGGTGGTCAGGTAGCGGCCGAGGCCCAGCGCGATCGGGATGCCGATGCCGAGCAGGTGCCAGGGTGCGTTGTCGCCACCGGTGGCCGTCCCGGCAACGAAGATGCCGACCAGGACTGGCAGGAACCGGATGACCTCCCGGATCGGGTGGACCAGCAGCATCCGCGGGTCGAGCCGCTGCCACTCCTGGTCCCGGGCGAGCTCGCTCACCCTTGCTGCCTCACGTCGCGTCCCCCGGGACCGCGTCGGCCCGCAGGGTGAGCTCGTCGACTAGGCGGCGGGCCCGGGTCCGCTCGAGCCCCGAGATCTCCAGGGCCCCGGCCGCCGACGCGGTCGTCACGGTGACGGAGGCGAGCCCGAAGAGGCGGGCGATCGCGCCCTCGGCGTAGTCCACGGTCTGGATCCGGGACATGGGTGCGATCCGGCGCTCGCGGGCCCACCACCCGGTCTGGGTGTAGACCGCGGTCTCGGTGACCTCCCAGCGGTGCACGAGGTAGCGCCACTGCGGCACCACGGCGACGTACGCCGCCAGCACCAGGCCGGCGGCCACCAGCTCCCACCACGTCAGCGGCACCCAGCCCCAGACCGGACCCACCAGGACCGCCGCGACCAGGATCACTGCACTCTGCAGGCCGGCACCCAGCAGCCACATGAGCCGCGCCCGAGGGCTGACCCGCTGGCTCGGTTCACGCAGGCCGGGACCGGACATCAGTCCTTGAGCTCACAGATGACCGCGCCGTTGGTGACGGTGGCGCCGACCTCGGCCTGGAGGCCGGTGACGGTGCCGGCCTTGTGGGCCTTGAGCGGCTGCTCCATCTTCATCGCTTCGAGGACCACGATGACGTCTCCCTCGGCGACGCTCTGGCCCTCCTCGACGGCGATCTTGACGATCGTGCCCTGCATCGGGCTGGCCACGGCGTCGCCGCTGGCGGCGCCGCCGGACTTCTTGCCCTTGGCACGCTTGGGCTTCTTCGCCCCTGCCGCGGGACCGGTGGAGATCCCGCCGAGACCCGCTGGCAGCACGACCTCGAGGCGTTTGCCGCCCACCTCGACGACCACCTTGTGGCGCTCGCCCTGCTCCTCGGGCTGGACGGAGTCGCCGGCGTAGGGCTCGATCTGGTTGTCGAAGTCAGTCTCGATCCAGGTCGTGTAGATCTCGAAGCCCTCGCCGTTGCCGACGTACGCCGGGTCCGAGACGACCGCGCGGTGGAACGGGATGACCGTGGGCATGCCGTCGACGACGAACTCGTCGAGGGCCCGGCGTGAGCGCTCGAGGGCCTGGGTGCGGTCACGGCCGGTGATGATCAGCTTCGCGATCAGGGAGTCGAACGCGCCGGGGATGGTCTCGCCGTTCTCGTAGCCGCCGTCGAGACGCACGCCGGGACCGCTGGGCGGGCTCCAGGCCGAGAGGGTGCCCGGGGCCGGCATGAAGTTGCGCCCGCCGTCCTCGGCGTTGATGCGGAACTCGATCGAGTGACCGCGGACCTCCGGGTCGTCGTAGCCGAGCTCCTCGCCGGCCGCGATGCGGAACATCTCGCGCACCAGGTCGATGCCGGTGACCTCCTCGGAGACGCAGTGCTCGACCTGCAGGCGCGTGTTGACCTCCAGGAAGGAGATGGTGCCGTCGCGGCCGATGAGGAACTCACACGTGCCGGCGCCGACGTACTTCGCCTCGCGCAGGATCGCCTTGGACGACTCGTAGAGCTGGGTCATCTGCTCGTCGGTGAGGAACGGAGCGGGCGCCTCCTCGACGAGCTTCTGGTGGCGGCGCTGCAGCGAGCAGTCGCGGGTCGAGACAACCACGACGTTGCCGTGCTGGTCGGCCAGGCACTGGGTCTCGACGTGGCGCGGCCGGTCGAGGAACTTCTCGACCAGGCACTCTCCGCGGCCGAACGCACCGATGGCCTCCCGCACCGCGGACTCGTAGGCGTCGGGGATCTCCTCCAGGGTGCGGGCGACCTTCAGGCCACGACCGCCACCGCCGAAGACGGCCTTGATGGCGACGGGCAGCCCGTTGGCCTTGGCGAACTCGACGACCTCGTCGGCGTCCTTGACCGGATCCTTGGTGCCCGGGGCGAGCGGCGCGTCGGCACGCTCGGCGATGTGCTTGGCCTTGGCCTTGTCGCCGAGCGCCTCGATGGCGGCCGGCGGCGGCCCGATCCACACCAGACCGGCGTCGAGGACGGCCTGGGCGAAGCCGGCGTTCTCGGCGAGGAAGCCGTAACCCGGGTGGACCGAGTCGGCGCCGGACTTCTTCGCGATCGCGATGATCTTGTCGACATCGAGGTAGGAGTCGGCCGGTGTGGCGCCGTCCAGCGAGTGTGCCTCGTCAGCGATCCGCACGAACTGCGCGTCCCGGTCCGGCTCGGCGTAGACCGCGACGCTCCCGATGCCCGCGTCCTTGCAGGCACGGATGACCCGGACCGCGATCTCGCCGCGGTTGGCGATGAGAACCTTCTGCAACGGCTTGACGTCCGGCACCTGACACTCCTGCTCTGCACGAAAGATGAGGGGATTTGATCTCCGCGGGGCAGGGTATCGCCCGTCGGCTCCACCCCGGCGCCAGGTCTCATCCACCGAGGCCCGCGGGGGCTGGTCGTGCCTGACCTCAAGGCGGGGCTGCTCGTGCTTGACCTCAGGGCGACCTCAGGTCCTAACGTGTGGTCATGTTGATCTCCGTCCTCGGCACCGGATCGGTCGGGCAGGCCCTCGCGGGCCGCCTCGACGAGCTCGGGCACACCGTCACCCTCGGTACCCGCGACCCCGCTGCCACCGGCGCCCGCGAGGAGTACGCCGCCTGGGCGACCGCCCACCCCGGCGTCCTGCTCGCCTCCTTCGCCGACTCGGCGGCCGCTGCCGACCTGGTGGTCAACGCCTCCGGCGGAGGGGTCACCCTCGAGGTCCTCGACCTGGCCGGGGCCGACAATCTCGCGGGCAAGGTCCTCGTCGACGTCTCGAACCCGCTCGACTTCTCGGCGGGATTTCCGCCGACCCTGCTGGTCAAGGACACCGACTCGCTGGGGGAGCAGGTCCAGCGGGCCTTCCCGGCGGCGCGGGTGGTCAAGACGCTCAACACGCTCAACGCCGACCTGATGGTGCACCCGGAGTCCCTCGGCGAGCCCTCGACGGTCTTCGTCTCAGGCGACGACGCGGCCGCCAAGCAGACCGTGAGCGCGCTCCTGGCCAAGCTGGGCCACACCGACATCATCGACCTCGGTGACATCACCACGGCCCGGGGCGCCGAGATGTGGCTGCCGTTGTGGGTGCGCCTGATGGGGGCGCTGGACACGGCCTCGTTCAACCTGCGCATCGTGCGCTGAACGGCCGGACTTCCCCGAGACGTCCGCCGGCGTGCACGCGCCGTTCACCCGGCGCGGGCAGGGTTCGGGAGCCACCCACTCGTCTCGGAGGAACCCATGCGCATCGCCCCACCCCTCACCGTGCTGGCCGCTCTCTCGCTGGGGGTCGGGCTGGCTCCCGCGGCCGCCCAGGCCCACGGGTCCCACCGGGGGGAGGCGCACGCCGAGGCGGCGTACAGCTTCGCGGTGATCGGCGACCTGCCCTACGGCGCCGACCAGATCGCCCGGTTCCCGGGCTGGATCCAGCAGATCAACGCCGATCCGTCGGTCCGGGCCGTTCTCCACGTCGGGGACATCAAGAACGGCTCGTCGTTGTGCAGCGACGACTACTTCGACCTGATCCGCAGTGACTTCGACACCTTCGAGGACCCGCTCGTCTACACGCCCGGTGACAACGAGTGGACCGACTGCCACCGCGCCAACAACGGCGCCTACAACTCCCTCGAGCGGCTCGCCAAGGTGCGCGGCGTCTTCTTCGACCAGCCCGGCCGGACGTTGGGCCAGCACCCGATGGGCGTCGACTCGCAGGCCGGGGCCGGCTACCCGGAGAACGTCGCGTTCCGGCGCGCCGACGTCACCTTCGTCGCCGCCGACGTCGTCGGGAGCAACAACGGGCTCCAGCCCTGGACAGGCCTGGGCTACACCGAGCCCACGCCTGAGCAGGAGGCGGCCGTCCGCGACCGCACCACGAACGACATCGCCGCCCTGCGCCAGGCCTTCGCCCGGGCCAGGGCCGCGCACGACCGCGGCGTGGTCGTGATGCAGCAGGCCGACATGTTCGACCCCACCTACACCCCCGGTCCCGATGACATCAGCGCCTTCCGGCCGTGGGTGCAGGCGCTGGTCGACGAGGCGCGGAACTTCCGCGGTCCCGTCTACCTCTTCGACGGCGACAGTCACGCCTACAACGCCGACCGGCCGCTGGCGACGGGATCGCCCTGGCTCACGACGTACGGCGTGACGGGGACGGCCGACAACCTGACCCGGGTGACCGTCGACGGATCGTCGAACAACACCGACTACCTGCGGGTGAGCGTCAACCCGCGCCAAGGCGGCGACCTGCTGAGCTGGGAGCGCGTCCCCTACACCGGCTGAGCTGCTGGTTAACAAACGCTAACCAACCGGGCTAGCATGGCGGGCATGACGTACGAGCTGTCCCGAGAGCACGAAGAGTTCCGCCGCAGCGTCCGCGAGTTCGCGGAGGCCGAGATCGCGCCGCACGCGGCGCAGTGGGATCGCGACCACCACTTCCCGGTGGACGTGGTCCAGAAGATGGGCAAGCTCGGGCTGATGGGCCTGACCTCGCCCGAGGAGTACGGCGGTCTCGGCGGCGACGCCGAGGACGGCGGCTTCACGTCGCTGTGCCTGGCGATCGAGGAGATCGGCCGGGTCGACCAGTCGATGGGCATCACTCTGGAGGCCGCGGTGGGCCTCGGGATCAACCCGATCCTCACCTTCGGGACGGACGAGCAGAAGGCCGAGTGGCTTCCGGACCTGGTGTCGGGCGAGAAGCTGGCCGGCTTCGGTCTGACCGAGCCCGGCGCGGGCTCGGACGCCGGGGCGACGCGCACCCGGGCCCAGCTGGTGGACGGCGAGTGGGTCGTCAACGGCGCCAAGCAGTTCATCACCAACTCGGGCTCCGAGATCACCAGCGTCGTGACGGTCACGGCCAAGACCGGCGAGCGCGATGACGGCAAGCCCGAGATCTCGACCATCATGATCCCCGCCGGCACGCCCGGCTTCGTGGCCGAGAAGGCCTACGACAAGCTCGGCTGGCACGCCTCGGACACCCACCCGCTCAGCTTCGAGGACGCTCGCGTGCCCGAGGGCAACCTCCTGGGGGAGCGGGGCCGCGGCTACGCCCAGTTCCTCGCCACGCTCGACGACGGCAGGGTCGCCATCGCGGCGCTGGCGGTCGGCTGCATCCAGGCCTGCCTGGACATGTCGGTCCAGTACGCCGGCGAGCGCCAGACCTTCGGCGGGCCGATCGGGCGCAAGCAGGGCCTGGCCTTCCAGATCGCCGACCTCGAGGTGATGCTCCACGCGAGCCGGCTGCTGACCTACCGGGCGGCCGCGATGAAGGACTCGATGCACGACGGTTCCGGCGCCTCGATGAAGGAGTTCAAGCAGGCCGCCTCGGTCGCGAAGCTCTACACCACCGAGTCGGCCGTCACCGCGACCCGGATCGCGACCCAGGTCTTCGGTGGCTACGGCTTCATGGAGGAGTACCCCGTCACGCGCTTCTACCGCGATGCCAAGGTGCTCGAGATCGGCGAGGGCACCTCCGAGGTCCAGCGGATGCTCATCGCCCGCGGACTCGGCCTCCCGGTGGAGTGAGCGCCGCCCGTCCCTGAGCGCCAAGGGACGTTGCATGCATCACCCCCTCCCTGGGTAAGACAAGGTTCAACAACCCTTGGAGGTCTCGTGGTTCCGTCGTTTCTCGCGCGCGAGCGGACGGTGGCCGGGCCCGGCTTCAGCCGCTGGCTGATCCCGCCCGCCGCGCTCGCCGTGCATCTGTGCATCGGTCAGGTCTACGCGACCAGCGTCTACAAGGCGGCGCTGGTCGCGCACTTCCACAGCAGCCTCACCGCCGTGGGGGTGATCTTCTCGATCGCGATCGTGATGCTCGGTCTCTCGGCCTCGGCCTTCGGGACCTGGGTGGACACCAACGGACCCAGGGCCGCGATGTTCGTCGCGGCGATCTTCTGGGCGACCGGCTTCCTCGTGGCCGCGCTCGGGATCAGCACGGGTCAGCTGTGGCTGGTCTACCTCGGGTACGGCGGGATCGGTGGCATCGGCCTGGGGATCGGCTACATCTCCCCGGTCTCGACCCTGATCAAATGGTTCCCGGACCGCCCCGGCCTGGCGACCGGCATGGCGATCATGGGCTTCGGCGGCGGCGCGCTCGTCGCGAGCCCGGTCAGCGGGAAGCTGCTGGCGCTGTACGACCCGGCGTACGACTCGACCAGCGTCGGCTCGGTTCCCGACGGGCACGCCGTGACGCTGCTCTTCGTGACACTGGGCCTGGTCTACTTCGCCTTCATGATGTTCGGCGCGTTCACCGTGCGGGTCCCGGCCGAGGGCTGGCGGCCGCAGGGCTGGGACCCCGAGCAGGTGGCGGCGAAGAAGCTGGTCACGAACAAGAGCGTCTCGGCTGCCAACGCCATCCGGACGCCGCAGTTCTGGCTGCTGTGGACCGTGCTCTTCTGCAACGTGACCGCGGGCATCGGCATCCTCGAGCAGGCCGCCCCGATGATCCAGGACTTCTTCCGCAGCGGGCAGACCTCGAGCGTGAGTGCTGCGGCCGCGGGCGGCTTCGTGGGGGTCCTGTCCATCGCCAACATGGCCGGTCGATTCGTGTGGTCCTCGACCTCCGACGCCGTCGGCCGCAAGAACATCTACCTGGTCTACCTGGGGGTCGGGATCGTGCTCTACGCGACGCTCGCGTTGGCGGGGACCGGGTCCACCGTCCTGTTCGTGCTGCTGGCCGCGGTGATCATCTCGTTCTACGGTGGCGGCTTCGCCACCGCGCCGGCGTACCTGCGAGACCTCTTCGGGACCTTCCAGGTCGGCGCCATCCACGGCCGGCTGCTGACCGCGTGGTCGGCGGCGGGGGTCGTCGGTCCGCTCATCGTGAACAGGTTCCTCGACGCCCAGGGGACACCCGGGGAGTTGGTCGCAGCGGACTACCGCCCGGCGCTGCTCACGATGGTCGGGCTGCTCGCCGTCGGCTTCATCGCCAACCTGCTGATCCGTCCGGTGGACGACCGGTTCGCTGAGCCGTCCACGCCCCGCAAGCTCGAGGAGACGCGAGCATGACCGCGCGCATTGCGGCCGCCTGGGCGGTCGTCGGCGTCCCGCTGGGCTACGGCCTGGTCGAGACGATCCAGAAGGCAGCGACCCTCTTCACCGGGTGATCGAGCCTTCCGCCGCCGTCGGGCGGCCACGCCCAGACGTGACCGCCTGACGGCCTGCGGGAGGTCCGTTGGCTAGCCTTGCCCCCATGGGAACCCGCTGGCAGCGACTGCTCGCCGAGGCGAGTCGCTTTCTGGCTGTCGGTGGTGTCGCCACGATCGTGGCACTGATCCTCTTCAACCTGCTCGCCCACGGCTTCAACATGGCCCACAAGGCGCTTCTCGGTGACCACGTGATCCTGGCCTATGTCATCGCCAACACCGTGGGCATGGTGATCAGCTACCGCGGAACCCGCAGCTGGGCCTTCCGGGACCGTCCCCCGCGTCAGGCGGACGGCGGCCGGCTTGCTTTCGTCGCCATCAACCTGGTGACGATGACGCTCCCGATCGCCTGCTTGTCGATCAGCCGCAACGCCCTCGGGCTGGACGACCCGGTGTCGGACAACGTCTCTGCCAACGTGATCGGGCTCTTCCTGGGGCTGGTGGCACGGTTCTACCTGTTCCGGACCTTCATCTTCCGCCGCCCGTTGCACCTTCCGCATCTGGCGCTGCCTCGCCACGCCGCGGCCGACCCGCACCAGCCGGTCACCGAGACCACAGATCGGTCCACGACCGGCCGAGTTCCGCCACCAGCTCCCTGACCAGCGGGAGGCTGACTCCCACGACGTTGTGGTGGTCACCCTCGATCCCGGTCACGAAGGCCCCGCCGAGCCCGTCCACGGTGAATGCTCCTGCCACGTGGAGCGGCTCACCGGTGGCGACGTACGCCGCGATCTCGGCGTCGCTGACCTCGGCGAAGTGCACGGTCGTGGAGGCGGTCGCCGCGACGACTCGACCGCTCGGTGCCTCGCGCAGGCAGTGACCGGTCCGCAGCACGCCCGAACGGCCACGCATCGCGCGCCACCGTTGCGTGGCCTCGGTCGCGTCGGCGGGCTTGCCCAACGCCTCCCCGTCGAGCTCCAGCACGGAGTCGCACCCCAGCACCAGGGCGTCGGCAGGCAGATCGTCGCGGGCTGCCACGGCGGCGCACTTCAGCTCGGCGAGCTGGAGGGCGAGCTCGGCCGGGGGCAGCCCGTCGAGGACGGACTCGTCGACGCCGGACACGATCACGACCGGGTCGAGGCCGGCGCTGCGCAGGGTCGCGAGCCGGGCGGGGGAGGCGGAGGCGAGAACGAGGGTGGTCACGCTCCGGATTCAAGCAGTTCGAGGGCGTCCCCGAACGCGCAGGCGGTGAGTGCGGTCAGCGGGTGGCCGGGTTCGAGGTGCTCGGGCGCGCGCATCGACAGCATCACGTTGAGCAGCATCCCGTGCGCCACGAAGTCGCGCACCTGCTCGTCGGCCCAACCGGTGCGCTTGATGGTGGCGAACACCTCTCCCATGCACTGACGTGCCGCGGCCGCGATCTCGTCCACGCTCCCGGCCGTGAAGCCGTGCATCATCACCTGGAGGAAGTCGTGGTCCTGGAGCAGCTCGGTGTAGGCCAGGCCCATGCGCGCCTTGTCGTCCTCACTGTCGGGGTCGAAGTGACCGTCGTCGAGCACGCCGGCGAACGCGTCGCGGATCCGGCCCACCGAGCGGGTGAAGACCTCGAGGAAGAGGTCGAGCTTCGTCCCGAACATCCGCACGACGTACGGCTGGGAGACGCCGGCCTCCCTGGCCACGGCATCGGTGCTGGTCCCGGCGTAGCCCCCCTGGGCGAAGGCGCGGGTCGCGGCCTGCAGCACGAGCTCGCGGCGGTCCTCGGCGGCCATTCGGCTGATCTTTTCGACCATCATGGTTGACATGTTATCAGTTGATTACTTATCGTATGGATCTAAGTAATCATTCGATGCCTTCTTCCATTGGAGATGCTCATGTCCACCCTCGACGTCCCCCGGGTCGCCCTCCCCGAGCCGGTTGCGGCCCGAACCGGTCGGCGGGTGCCGGTCTGGGTCGCGATCGTTGCCGCCTCGCTGCCCATGTTCATGGCCACGCTCGACAACCTTGTGATGACCACCGCGCTGCCCGTGATCCGTGCCGACCTCGGCTCGTCGGTCGGGCAGCTCTCGTGGTTCCTGAACGCCTACACGCTCGTCTTCGCGACGTTCATGCTCCCGATGGCCACGCTCGGTGACCGGCTCGGTCGGCGCCGGATGATGCTGGTCGGGATCGGCCTCTTCACGGTGGCCTCGATCGCCTCAGCACTGAGCGCCACCTCGGAGTCGCTGATCGCTGCCCGTGCCTTCCAGGGGCTCGGGGCTGCCGCGATCATGCCGCTCTCGCTGACGCTGCTCGCTGCGGCCGTGCCCCCGGCGCGCCGCGCGGTGGCGATCGGGGTCTGGGGTGGTGTCTCGGGCCTGGGTGTCGCGCTCGGCCCGGTCGTCGGCGGCGCAGTCGTCGAGGGCGTGAGCTGGCAGGCGATCTTCTGGCTCAACGTCCCCGTCGCGATGATCGCGGTGCCCCTGCTGCTCCTGTCCGTGCCCGAGTCGCGTGGACTCTGGCAGCGGCTCGACCTACCCGGCACCGCGATGCTGGGCGGCGCCGTCTTCCTCGGCATCTGGGGCATCGTGCACGGCAACGACGACGGCTGGGGCGACCCTCGCGTCGTTGGTCCGCTGGTGCTCGCGGCGCTGCTCCTCCCGGCGTACGTCGTCTGGGCGCGCGACCGGGCCCACGCCGTCCTCCCGCTGCGGCTCTTCTCCTCACGCGGGTTCTCGGTCGCGAACGTCATCGGGCTCACGTTCACGATCGGCATGTTCGGCACGGTCTTCCTGCTCTCGCAGTACCTCCAGATCGTGCAGGGCTACTCGCCGCTCGAGGCCGGCCTGCGCACCCTGCCGTGGACAGCGGCGCCGATGCTCGTGGCCCCCATTGCCGGAGCGATCTCTTCCAGGACGGGGCTCCGCACACTCCTCGTCGTGGGCCTGGTCCTCCAGACCGCCGCCCTGGTGTGGTTCGCGGCGCTCACCGAGAGCGGGGCGGACTACGCCTCGTTCGTGGTCCCGCTGAGCATGGCGGGCATCGGCATGGGGCTGACCTTCGCGCCCAGTGCCACCGCGGTGCTCGAGGGGCTGCCGGAGGACGACTTCGCCATGGCGAGCTCGGCGAACTCCACGATCCGCGAGTTCGGGGTCGCCCTGGGGGTTGCGCTGCTGGTCGCCGTCTTCCTCGCCAATGGCGGCCAGCTCTCCCCGGACGGCTACGACGGGGCCATCGGCCCCGCCCTCCTCACCGGTGCGGGCGCCGTTGCCGTGGCGGTCGTCGCCGCACTGTTCGCTCCTGGCCGGGTCCGCCGCTGAGGGGCCGTGGGCTCCTCCGGCATGATGGCGCGCAGCCGCCGCCGCCCTGACCGAGAGGGATCCGATCGTGACCCGGACCGCCCGAGGATCCGTTCTCGCCCTGCTCGTGGTCGTGGCACTCGGCGGGTGCTCGGCCACCAGGGTGCCCACGCCCGCGGCGCCGGAGCCGGCCAACCCGTTCGCGGCCCGGGCCGGGTATGCCGAGCCCGCCTCCCGCGCGGCCCAGGCGGCGGCCGCGGCGAAGGCGGCGGGCCGAGCCGAGGAGGCCCGGATCTTTGCGCGGCTTGCCGAGGTGCCGTCCGGGATCTGGCTCACCCCTGAGCAGTACCCGCCGGGCCAGGTCGGGCCGTTCGTCAGCGGTGTCGTGAGCGCCGCCGCGGTCGCCGACCGGCTCCCCCTGTTCGTGGTCTACGGGATCCCCGACCGCGACTGCACGGGCGGCTTCTCCGGAGGCGGCCTCTCGGCGTCCGGCTACGGCCCGTGGGTCGACGAGATCGCCACCGCGGCGGCGGGGCCGGCCGTGGTCGTCCTCGAGCCCGACGCCCTGGCCGCCGCCCTCGATTGCCGCGACGCCGCGCAGCGGCTGCGGCTCATCGGTGGTGCGGTCGACAGCCTGCACGCGGCGGGGGTCACGACGTACGTCGACGGCGGCCACTCGGACTGGATCTCGCCCACCGCCCTCTCCCGGCTGATGCTGGCGGTCGGGGTCGACTCGGTGCGAGGTTTCGCCACCAACGTGGCGAACTACCAGAGCGACGACGACGAACGCCAGTACGCCGAGCGGCTCAGCGGGCTGCTGGGCGGCGCTCACTACGTGATCGACAGCGGCCGCAACGGCAACGGTTCGACCCCGGAATGGTGCAACCCGCCCGGGCGCGCACTCGGAACCGCACCTGGTTTTGTCGACGACGGGAGTGCCCTGGACGCCTTCGCCTGGGTCAAGCCGCCCGGCGAGAGCGACGGGGAATGCGGGGGCGGTCCGCCTGCCGGGGAGTTCTGGCCGGAGCGCGCCCTGGAGCTCGCCGCCGACTCCGGCTGGTGAGAAGTTCCGGGTCACACGCTGAGCGAACCGACCGTCTGTCCGTGTCCGGGCTCCGGCGTTGTTAGCATCCTCCCATGGGAGTCGGGGATGAGTGGGTGGCCGTCATCATCGAAGACGACCCCGATGTGCGCGATCTGATCGACATCGTGCTCACCCAGTCCGGATTCCGGACCGTGGTGACGCAGGACGGACCCGAGGGTGTCGAGGCGGTGCGGACCCACAACCCCCTCATCACCACGCTGGACGTCAACATGCCCGGGATGGACGGCTTCGCCGTCGCCAAGCGGCTGCGTGAGTTCAGCAGCACCTACCTGATCATGATCACCGCGCTCGCGGACGAGATCGACGTCGTGCAGGGTTTCGAGGCCGGCGCCGATGACTACCTGGTCAAGCCGTTCCGGCCCCGCGAGCTCCGGGCCCGGGCCGACTCCATGCTGCGCCGTCCGCGCTCGCGCCAGGAGATCCCGACCGGCTGGGTCGACGGCGACGGGGCCCCCGAGCAGGCACCCGCGTCGCCCGCCCCCGCTGCGGAGCCGCAGGTCGAGTCCTGGGCCGCCAAGGCCGCCCGCGACCTGATCGCCAGCGGCTCGCCCGCGCCCACACCTCCGAACGTCGCCGTGCCGGCACCCCTGCCCCCCGTGGCCCGGCCTGTCGTTCCCGAGCCACGGCACGCCGCGCCGGTGGAAGCTCCGCCTCCCGCCTACCAGCCTCCCCCGATGACCCAGCCCATGACCTACGAGGCGCCCCCCGCGGCCGCGCCTCCTGCGCCGGCCGGGCAGCAACCTGCCCCGATGCCGGTCCAGCCGGCTCCTGCGGTCCCTGCGGTCCCTGCGGTGCAGTCCGACGGCACCTGGGTGCGCTTCAACGGCATGATGCTCAGCGAGCCCAACCGGGTTGTCACCGTGGGTGGCGCCGGCGTCGACCTGACCCGGACCGAGTTCGACCTGCTGGTCTCCCTGCTCGACACCGGCAGGCGGGTGCGCAGCAAGGCCGATCTGGTGCTGACCATGCGCGGCCAGCAGTACGTCACGTCGTACTTCGTCAACGAGGCCGACAAGCGCTCCGTCGAGATGCACATCGCCAGCCTGCGGCGAAAGCTCGGGGACGAGGGTCCGCAGCCCCGTTTCATCGAGACCGTTCGCGGCGTGGGCTACCGCCTCGCCGAGGCGGTCTGACCAGCCGGTCGGGCCGCTGGCCTAGTTGGCGTCGATCGGGATCGAGGCGACCGCTGTGGGCGTCTTGGACTCGAAGATGGCGATCGGCACTCTCTGGCGGATCTTGCGCTCGACGTAGCGAGTCGAGCCCGGTGCGGACTGGATGTGGACGGTCGCGGTGAACATCAGGTCGACGCCACGGGTGTCCAGTGACATGGCCCGGATCCGCTGGTTGCGAAGCTCGAAGGCGCCCTTGGGCGAGGTGATGATCATGCCGTACTTCGTGGTGACCGGCTCGGGGTCGAAGGTGGCCTTCGGTGCCCGGACGTCCAGGCTGTACGGGTGCTCACTGGCGCCACCCGCGCTCGTACGGGTCCGGGAGGTGACCGTGAGGTGGCTCAGGTAGACCTTGCGCTTGGAGGCGAACGGGTCGCGGAGCCCACGGTCCAGGTCATAGGCCTGGAAGGTGAAGGAGAAGAACTTGCTGCCCTTGGGGTACCACTCGTTGGTGCGCGGCGTGGACTTCGTCGGGTAGAGCGTGTAGACGAAGTCGATCCCCTGGAACTCGATGTGCGACTGGAACGTCCCGTCCCGGGTGAACTGCGAGGGGTACGGCGCGGGCGTCGCGCTCGTCACCGGGGCGGTCGGCTCGGCCTTCGGGTCCGAGCCTCCGAGCCCGAGGCTCGAACATCCGGACAGCAACAGCTGGAACGCGACGAGCGTGGCCCCGGCGATCAGGAGACGAGGACGGGTGGATCGGGTCATGGCGCTCTCCTGTGGCGAAGGGACTGCGGGCGGGCGCCGACGGGTCATGCCTTCATGCCGCGGTAGCGGCGCATGGCCTTGAGCATCATCCACACGGTCTGGATGATCGTGATGACGCCCAGGATGGGCCAGCCCACGGCGAGGGAGTCGGACCGGGTCTGGATCGGGACCTGGGTCCAGCCGACTCCGGCGGCCACGAAGAACAGGGCCAGCGCGACGAAGGGGTAGAGCCAGGCGGTGCCCTTGCCGCGCTCCGCCTTGGCCTGCGCGGCCCAGTTGTCGACCTGCTGGCGGCTGAAGAACTTCAGCCAGGCGCGCACGAAGTGGCCCATGCGGATCATCATGTAGAGCTCCGCCGGGAAGACGAGCAGGGCGAAGAGGTAGTCCTTGCGATTCGCGAACTCCATCGAGTGAGCGACGCGGAAGTTCAGCCAGACCGCCGCCAGCGGGGGGATGAGCCACCATGCGCGGAAGACAAAGGCGTGGATGGACAGGGCGCCGATGAGCAGCATGAAGAACATCAGCCGGGTGACCATGTTGATCACCATCGACATGTGCTCGAACCAGCGCAGGCGAAGGTTCGGGTGGAACGGCTGACCCTTGGTGTCGCCGCGCTGGCCGGGCCACATCAGGTCGATGGCGCCGAAGTTCCACTTCACCTGCTGGGCATCCAGGCCGCGCAGGGTGTTCATGCCACCGACGTGGGCGCGGGCGCGGGCGCTGATCTTGGTCAGGTAGCCGGCGCTCTTGATCTGCAGCGACAGCAGTGAGTCCTCGACCTCGCTGTCCTTGACCCAGGGCGTGCGCTGGTGGCTGTCTCGGAGGACGTCGCGCAGGGCCTGGGTGGAGAAGATGGAGAACTGCCCGCCGAGGACCGCCATGTTGCGGCCCTTGAGCATGTTCTGCATGTTGAAGGCCGCGAACTGGGCGCGCTGGCCGGCGATCAGGAACTTCGTGATCGGCCCCTGCAGCGCGCTGTCGTCGATGCTGTAGATCGCGGAGATCCCGCCGATGCGG
The DNA here is from genome assembly GCA_046597165.1 of Nocardioides sp. Lineage (GTDB taxonomy): Bacteria > Actinomycetota > Actinomycetes > Propionibacteriales > Nocardioidaceae > Nocardioides. The sequence continues at coordinate 1,571 of JBKJLD010000071.1, read as the reverse complement.
TCGTCGCTGGCGATCTCGTTGACGAGCTCCTCGATGGCGTTCGGCTCCGGCGTGGTGTCGCCGTCGACCCCGAGGAGGTAGTCCATCGTCTCCACGAGGGAGTAGCCGTAGTTGAGCGCACCGACCTTCTTGTCGGGGTTCTTGCCGATGTCGTGGACATAGATGACGGTGCTCTGCTCGCCGGACGGCGTCATCCGGGTGTGCGGACCTGCGTAGTGGCTGGCGATCTCGACCGAGTCGTCCGTGGTGTTGTTGACGATCACGTGGATGGCGTCCGGCAGGCGGGTCTGCAGCAGCAGCGAGTCGAGCACGCCGGCGATCGTCTCGCCCTCGTTGTACGCGGGGATCACGCAGCCCACGGTCGGCCGGTAGGTCGGCATCGCGTCGACCTCGTCGAGGAACTGGTTGGCATAGGCCGACAGGCCCGGGTCCGGCATCCGCACGTAGTGCGACTCAGCCGGGTCACCGAGGGTCAGCTCGTGGGTCGAGTCAGCGCCGCTGTGGTTCGCGTCCACGCTGGTCTCCTAGTCGAACGTGCCCCGGGTGAGGCCCACGATTGCTGTCGTCCTCATTCTGACGAGCCGATCTCGCTGTCCCCGCAAGAAACCCGCAAGTTTCGTGTTCGTTATCCGCAAGTCGGGTGGCTCAGCGCGGAAGAGCGCTGGAACGCCATCCACCCGGACCGTGCGGCAGGTGGGCGCGCACCTTGCGGTGGTGTGCCTGCCACTCAAGCGTACGCCGTCGGGCCGGCGCCTCGCCGGCGCCGAGCGAGGCGAAGACCGCCACGATCGCAGCGACCTCCTCGGGCGTCGCGTCGGCGTTGACGACGCGCAGCATCGGCTCCGGTGCGCCGGCCGTCACAGGGGGATGTTCCCGTGCTTCTTGGCAGGCAGGATCTCCCGCTTGGAGCGCAGCAGGCGCAGCGCCCGGACCACCTCGACGCGGGTCTCGTGGGGGGTGATGACGGCGTCGACGTACCCCCGCTCGGCGGCGATGTAGGGGTTGGCGAGGGTGTCGTCGTACTCCTGGACGAGCTCCGCGCGCTTGGCCTCGGCGTCGTCGGCGCCCTTGAGCTCGTTGCGGTAGAGGATGTTGACGGCTCCCTGGGCGCCCATGACGGCGATCTGGGCGGTCGGCCAGGCGAGGTTCATGTCCGCGCCGAGGTGCTTGGAGCCCATCACGTCGTAGGCGCCGCCGTAGGCCTTGCGGGTGATGATCGTGACGAGGGGGACCGTGGCCTCGGCGTAGGCGTAGATCAGCTTCGCGCCGCGGCGGATGATGCCGTTCCACTCCTGGTCGGTGCCCGGCAGGAAGCCGGGGACGTCGACGAAGGTCAGCACGGGAATGTTGAAGGCGTCGCAGGTGCGCACGAAGCGCGCGGCCTTCTCGGAGGCGTCGATGTCGAGGGTACCCGCGAACTGCATCGGCTGGTTGGCGACCACGCCCACCGGGCGGCCCTCGACCCGGCCGAAGCCGATGATGATGTTCGGCGCGAACATCGCCTGGACCTCGAGGAACTCCTCGTCGTCGACGATCGCCTCGATCACGGTGTGCATGTCGTAGGGCTGGTT
>JBKJLD010000077.1:0-15067 GCA_046597165.1 Nocardioides sp. | reverse complement strand
TGGCGATGATCGAACGCGCCGAGAAGGACGGCACCCTGCGTCCTGGTTGCACGATCCTCGAGCCGACGAGCGGCAACACTGGGATCTCCCTGGCGATGGCGGCCAAGCTCAAGGGCTACCGGATCGTGTGCGTGATGCCGGAGAACACCTCCGAGGAGCGTCGGCAGCTGCTCCGGATGTGGGGTGCGGAGATCGTCTCGTCACCCGCTGCCGGTGGCTCCAACGAGGCGGTCCGGGTTGCCAAGCTGGTCGCGGCGGAGCACCCGGACTGGGTGATGCTCTACCAGTACGGCAACGCCGCCAACGCGCTCTCGCACCAGGAGGGCACCGGTCCCGAGCTGCTGGCCGACCTGCCGTCGATCACCCACTTCGTCGCCGGCCTCGGCACCACCGGCACCCTGATGGGGGTCAGCCGCTTCTTCCGCGAGGCCAAGCCGGAGGTGAAGATCGTGGCCGCCGAGCCGCGGTACGGCGAGCTTGTCTACGGCCTGCGCAACCTCGACGAGGGGTTCGTCCCCGAGCTCTACGACGCCGACCTCATCGACTCACGGTTCTCCGTGGGCCCGCGCGACGCCGTGCGCCGGGTCCGGGAGCTGCTCGAGCTCGAGGGGATCTTCGCCGGGGTCTCGACCGGTGCGATCCTGCACGCCGCGCTGGGGCAGGCCGCCAAGGCGGTCAAGGCCGGCGAGAGCGCCGACATCGCCTTCGTCGTGTGCGACGGTGGCTGGAAGTACCTCTCCACGGGCGCCTACGAGGGCACCGTCGACCAGGCGGAGGACCGCCTGGAGGGTCAGCTCTGGGCCTGAGGCCCCTGCCCGACCGGGTCGGGCCGTTCGTCGTGCAGCGAGGACGGTCCCGACCTGACGAGGTCGACCCCTTCGGACTCCTCGCCCGAGAGTGGCGTCACGAGATCGTCGATGATCTGCCGGGTCGAGGCCAGGGTGCGGCGCAGGTAGGTTCCGGTGCTCTCGGCGTCGTCGATCTCGAGGGCGTAGAGCGCTGCGGTCAGTCCCTGGACCACGTTGTCGTTGATCTCGAGCGCCTGGCGGCGCCGCAGCTGGACCTCACTCAGATGGGCCGCGAGGGCCTCGCCGGCGAGGCGGGGCGAGGCATCGCGCAGGAAGACGGCAACCAGCCCCGTGCCGTCGTCGCCGATCAGGCTGACGATCGTCGTGTCCAGGGTGAGGGGGCGTCCGTCGAGCCCGTGGGTCACCAGCCCCTCAGCGGTGCGTGGCCCGGAGTCGGGGAGGATCTCGGCGAGGTCGCGGCCCACCGGCTCGCCGCCCAGGAGCTCGGCGGCGCGGTGGTTGGCCTGCAGGATGGCGGCGGTGCCGTCGGCCAGGAGGATGGCGTCGGGCGACGACTCGACCAGGCTCCGGAAGCGCTCCGCGCTCGTGGCCCGGGACTCCTCGGCCAGAACCCGCTCGGTGATGTCGACACAGGTGCCGCGCATCCGCACCGGAATCCCGGTCTCGTCCATGAGCACCTGGCCGTTTGACGAGAGGTGGCGGACCTCGCCGTCCGGCCGGACGATGCGTTCGAGCATCCGGTAGGGCTCGCCGGTGGCGTAGGCGTGCTGGTGGATCTGGGTGATCCGCTCGCGGTCGTCGGGGTGGATGAAGCTGAGGAACCGCTCGTAGGACGCGTTGAACGACTGCGGCTCGTGTCCGTAGATGCGGTAGAGCTGGTCGGACCAGCGGTTGGTGTCGGTGGGGATGTGCCAGTCGTAGTCGCCCATCAGGGCCAGCTGCTGGGCGTTGTCGACGCGTGCGGACAGGTCCGCCAGGTCGGTCTGCGCCTGACAACGGGCCAGCGCGGAGTCCAGGATCGCCAGCGCGAGGTCTGACACGGCGTGCTCGGTCGTCGGCTCGACGCGGGCCAGGACCAAGAGGCCGAGCAAGCCCGGCAGGGGGTGCACCCGCACCTCCCGGATACCGAGTGCGGCCCAGGCGGCCGGCAGCGGCGGCTGCTCCTGCGCCCACGGCTGGGTCAGGGGTTCGGCGGCGTCGTCCCAGGTCAGGGCCACCCCGGCCTGCGCGCTGACCGCGCCCAGCCCGCCGTCGGGGCTCACCACCAACAGCGCGACGGCCCCGGTGAGCTCCAGGAGGGTGGGAAGCGTGTCTTCGAGGACGAGCGCCGGCGTGCGCGGGTCGGCCTGGAGCATCTCGACCAGGTGCGCGAGAGGCGCGGTCGGGGCCTCCGGGTGATCCTGGGCCGATGCCACGCGATCAGGAGGTGCCATGGCCCCAGCCTCGGGTGCCGGGTGCCGAAAGTCACGCATTTGCGTGGAGATGGCACCGGCGCGCTAGGCCATCTGGTGCCTCCGGCGGGGCTCCCGACGCGGGACGTGAGCGCAATCTCGCGGCGCGTCGGCCCCTTCCTCTTCGCGCTGGGGGAGTGAGCACCTAGCCTTGTCGACTGTGCAAGCACTGACACGCGATGCCCCGGTCGGCATCTTCGACTCGGGCTTCGGTGGACTCACCGTGGCCCGGTCGGTGATCGACCAGCTCCCGCACGAGTCGATCGTGTACGTCGGGGACACCGCGCGGCAGCCCTACGGGCCCAAACCGATCGGCGAGGTGCGCGAGTACGCCCTCGAGTGTCTCGACCACCTCGTCACCCTGGGTGTCAAGGCGCTCGTGATCGCCTGCAACTCGGCCAGTGCCGCCATGCTGCGCGACGCCCGCGAGCGTTACGACGTCCCGGTGGTGGAGGTCATCTACCCCGCGACCCGGCGGGCGGTGGCGGCCAGCCACACCGGCCGGATCGGGGTCATCTGCACCCAGGCGACCGCGGAGTCGATGGCCTACGACGACGCCTTCGCGGCGGCGCCCCAGGTCGAGCTCTTCACCCAGGCGTGCCCGCGCTTCGTCGACTTCGTCGAGGCCGGCATCACCGGAGGTGACGAGCTGCTGGCGGCCGCTCACGAGTACCTCGACCCGCTGACGGCCCACGGCGTGGACACCCTGATCCTCGGCTGCACCCACTACCCGCTGCTGACGGGGGCCATCTCCTACGTCATGGGCGAGCAGGTGACCTTGGTGAGCAGCGCGGAGGAATGTGCCAAGGACGTCTACAAGATGCTCGCGCGCGCCGAGCTGATGCGCGACGGCGGGGACCCGACGTACACCTTCCTGACCACGGGGCGCCCCGACGAGTTCGAGCGGATCGGACGCCGGTTCCTCGGCCCCGAGATGGTGGCCGCCTCCCAGTTCGTCGGTGGCCTGCGATGAGGCTGACCGTGGTGGGCTGCTCGGGCTCCTACCCCGGACCGGACTCCCCGGCGAGCTGCTACCTGCTCGAGGCAGACGAGGTCGACGACTCCGGCACCACCCGGACCTGGCGGCTGCTGCTCGACCTCGGCAGCGGCGCCCTCGGGGCGCTGCAGCGCTACGTCGACCCGCTCACGATTGACGCGGTGCTGCTCAGTCACCTGCACGCCGACCACTGCCTCGACCTGAGTGGCTTCTACGTCCTGCGCAAGTACCACCCCCGCGGCCCCCAGCCGCGGATCCCGGTGTGGGGCCCGGTCGGGACCGCCGACCGGATGGCGCGGGCCTACGACCTCGACCCCGAGCCGGGCATGCACCACGAGTTCGACTTCCGGACCTGGGACGGACCGCTCGAGATCGGTCCGTTCACCGTGGTGCCGATCCCCGTCGACCACCCGGTCCCGGCGTTCGGTCTGCGGGTCACGGCCGACGGCGCCACGGTGGGTTACAGCGGTGACACCGGCCCGTGCGCCGGGCTCGATGCCGTGGCCCACGGCGTGGACCTGCTGCTGGCCGAGGCGTCGTTCCGCTCCCAGGACGACAACCCGCCGGGTCTGCACCTGACCGGCTCCGACGGCGGCGGCGCGGCGCAGCGCAGCGGCGCGAAGCGGCTGCTGCTGACCCACATCCCGCCGTGGCACGACCGCGAGGTCGCCCTCGCTGAGGCGCGGGCGGCGTACGACGGACCGCTCGGCCTGGCCTGCGCCGGAGACGTCATCGAGCTCTAGCTCAGGCGGCCGCGAGGCTCAGGGGGTCGCGAAGGTGACGGTGACCGGCACCGCCGTGCTGGCGTCCGGTGGGCTCTGGATCCCGACCCTCACCGACTTGCCGAGGACCCGTCGCAGCGGCACCCCCTTCTTCGCGGATCGGATCTTGTAGATGAAGGTGTGGCCCTTCACCTTGCAGCCCACCCGGTACTTCTGCCTCGCCGCCTTCTTCGTGGTCCCCGCAGCATCCAGGGAGTAGCCGCTGTCGGTCTGGGTCAGCGTCGCCGGCAGGCTCGGCCGGATCTGGTCGCAACCCTTCCCGGCCAGTGCAGAAGCTGGGGCGACGTCCCGCGCGGGCATCTCCCTGCCCGAGGCTGCGCTCTGCAGCAGACCGGCCAGCTGCAGACAGCCGAGCAGCGCGACACCCGCTGCATCGAGGGCGTAGACGGCGATATCCTCCTCGTCGCCATCCTCCTGGAGCGTCTGCACGACGGCCTGGTACATCATCACGCAGACGAGCAGCCGCTTGCCCTTGGACAGGTTCCCCAGCGTGTGGAGGAACTGGTCGTAGACCTCCGCCTCCGCCGCTGAGGTGCCCCTCTGCGGCTTGATCGTGACCTTGAGCGTGTCCACGTCCTTGCCCAGGGTGGGCGTGGTGATCATCGAGCTGCCGCCCGCCGGCACGGTCGTGTCGATCGACGAGGGGAAGTGGTGGCCGACGCGCTCCGGCGCCGGTCGGGCGGAGGCCGGCGCCGCACCGAGCACCGCCACTGCCAGCGCGGCGGCTGTCACGACCTGGAGGCTCGAGCGGACGAAGCTCACCCGTCGACGGTACGACGCTTCCCCGGCAGCGTCCATGGTCCGAACGGGCAGGTCCGGACCGGGCTCAGGCCAACCCGGCGTCGTGGACGCAGATCGCGATCTGCACCCGGTTGGTCACCTGGAGCTTGTCGAAGAGCCGTGACACGTGGGCCTTGACGGTCGGGACCGACAGGTGCAGCGCTCCGGCGATCTCGGCGTTGCTCAGCCCCTGGCCGACCGAGAGTGCGACCTCGCGCTCGCGTTCGGTCAGCAGCCCCAGCCGCAACTCGGCCTCGGTGCTGCGGTCGGCGGCCGAGTCGCTGCGAAGCCGCCGGATCAGGGTCCGGGTCACCGACGGCGACAGCATCGGCTCTCCCGCTGCCACCTTGCGGATCGCCTCGAGGATGAGGGGCGGAGGCGTGTCCTTGAGAAGGAAGCCGTCGGCCCCGGCGGCGAGGGCCGCGACCACGTGTTCGTCGGCGTCGAAGGTGGTCAGCACGATGACGCGCGGGGGCTCCGGTCGGGCGTGCAGCTCTCGGGTCGCCTCGAGCCCATTGAGCACCGGCATCCGGATGTCCATCAGGACCACGTCGGGGTGCAGGGACGAAGCCAGCGCCAGACCCTCACGACCGTCGCCAGCGTGCCCGACGACCTCGACGTCCGGCTGCCCGCCCAGCATCAGGCCGAGCGCCGATCGAACCAGTGGATCGTCGTCGACGATCAGCAGACGGATCGCCGGGGTCATGCGGACCACGGTATCCACCCGTGCAGGACGAACGTCGAACCGTCACGCCGGTGCTCGAGGCGCCCGCCGCGCAGCTCGGCGCGCTCCGCGAGCCCGACGAGTCCGAGCCCGGCGCCGGGGGTGCGGCTGGTGCCGAACCCGAGCGGGTTGCGCAACAGGATGTCGATCCCGTCCGCCAGCGAGCCGCTGACCTGCACGGTGAGCAGGGCCCCGGGCGCGTGCTTGCGGGCGTTGGTGATCCCCTCCTGGACGATGCGGTAGACCGTGCGGCCCGCCGCGTCGGGCACCGGTCCGCCGTCCGGGTCGAGGAGGTTGCTGTACTCCAAGTGGAGCCCCGACTCCTGGGCATCGCCGACCAGGTGCGGGAGGTCGGCGTACGTCGGCTGGGGGCTGTGGAGCGGCTCCCCGGTCGCGGTGTCACGCAGGACGCCGAGCACACCGCGCAGATCGGTCAGGGCTTCGTGCGCCTTCTCCTGGATCACCGCGGCGCTGGCCCGCATCTCCTCGGCGGTCAGGTCCTCGCGATAGCTGAGGGCGCCCGCGTGCATGGAGATCTGGGAGATCCGGTGGGCGAGCACGTCGTGCATCTCGCGCGCGATCCGGGCACGCTCGGTGCTGCGGGCCTGGCTGGCTCGGAGCTCCTGCTCGGCCTCGGCGCGCTCGGCCCGGTGCTGGAGGGTCCAGATCAGCTCGCGGCGGGAGCCGAGGTACATGCCCCACCCGAGGATGCCGGCGGTGAGGACGACGCCCACGGTCAGGTCGAGCCAGACGGGAGCCTCGTCGCTCGGCTGCACGACGACGACGGTCTGGCCCGCCGCCACGCCCACCAGTCCGACCAGCAGCACCTGCCAGATCCGGCGCCGGGTGGCCACCGACACGGCGGCCAGGACCGCGGGGCCGGCCGCAATCCCGGAGAAGGCCGAAAGGATTCCGGTCAGCACGGCGATGGTCACGGGCCACCGCCGGCGCCAGAAGACCAGGGCGAAGGCGACGGTGCCGCAGGCAAGGTCCAGCCAGAGCAGCTCGGGGCGGTCCAGCTGGCCGCGGAGCATCGGGCCCCAGGCAACGGCGACGACCGCGAGCATGCCGGCCACGCGCCAGGTGTGGGACCACCGGCTCAACGCTGGCTGGTACTCCTCGGGAGTCGGTCGGTCCACAGCCCAAGGCTAGGGGTCCGGTCCCGTCGGCGCAGCGTGCTGAGGTCTGGTCCACCCCCTACTTTGGTCTCCCGACGCAAGCCCAGCGATGGATGCGGGTGCGCACCGCACTCGGGCAGGCTGGGCCCATGATCAAGGTTGAAGGACTCACCAGGAAGTACGGCGCGTTCACCGCCGTCGACGACGTCAGCTTCGTCTGCCAGCCGGGGACGGTGACCGGGTTCCTAGGCCCCAACGGCGCCGGCAAGACGACCACCATGCGGGTGATGGTCGGACTCACTCCCGCCTCCTCGGGGCGGGTGACGATCGGCGGCCACCTCTACCAGGACATCCCCAACCCGGGTCGCCACGTCGGCGTCCTGCTGGACGCCTCGGCGCAGCACGCCGGCCGGACCGGCCGCGAGATCCTCGAGATCGGGGCCCGCACCATGGGGCTGCCGTCCTCGCGCATCGACGAGATGCTCGAGCTGGTCTCCCTGACCCCCGCCGAGGCGAAGCGCCGGCTGCGCAACTACTCCCTCGGCATGAAGCAGCGCCTGGGCATCGCGCACGCCCTGCTCGGTGACCCGTCGGTGCTGATCCTCGACGAGCCTGCCAACGGGCTGGACCCGGCCGGAATCCGCTGGATGCGCGGCCTGCTCAAGGGGTACGCCGAGCGCGGCGGCACGGTGCTGCTCTCCAGCCACCTGCTGCACGAGGTCGAGATCATCGCCGACGAGATGATCCTGATCGGCAACGGCCGGATCGTTGCCCAGGGCGACAAGAAGTCGTTGCTGGCCGGGGCCGGGACCGTGGCGACGCTGGTCACCTCCCTCGACAACGAGAAGCTCGCCGGCGCGCTGACCGCTCAGGGCCTGGCGGTCACCGCCGCCGGGGAGGGACTGCGCGTCGAGGGTGCCTGCGTCGAAGTCGGCCGAGCCGCCGCCGAGCACGCGATCGTCCTCACCGACCTGCGCTCCGCCGAGGGAGGCCTCGAGGACCTCTTCCTCGAGCTCACCGGCGAGACCCAGCGCGACGTACTTCCCGAAGGAGCCACGGCATGAGTACCACCGCATTCAGCCTCGACGTCACCGACACCGACCCGCTGCCGTTCAGTCGGCTGGTCCGCGTCGAGATGCGCAAGTCGTTCGACACCCGCGCCGGACGCTGGCTGCTGATCTCGATGGGGCTGCTCACGACCCTGGTGATGGGGATCCAGCTGGCGGTCGTGGTGGCCCAGGACCTCAGCGTCGGCTATCGCGACTTCATGACCGCCACCAGCTTCTCGATCGCGCTGCTGCTGCCCGTGCTCGGGATCCTGCTGCTGACCAGCGAGTGGGGTCAACGCACCGCCATGGTGACCTTCACCCTGGAGCCGCGCCGGCCCCGCGTCATCCTCGCCAAGCTGCTGGTGGGCGCGATTCTGGCGCTCGCCGCCGTGGTCGTGGCGCTGGCGCTCGGTGCCGTCGCGAACCTGCTCTACGGCGCGTTTGCCGGGGTTTCGGCCACGTGGGACATGTCGGTGCTCCTGGTGCTGTCCTTCCTGCTGCTCCAGGTCCTCGGCATCCTCACGGGCTTCGCGCTGGCGGCGCTGCTGCTCAATTCCGCGGCGGCGATCGTGATCTACATGGTCTACTCGTTCGTCCTGCCGGGGCTCTTCGAGCTCGGGTCCAACCTGATCGGGTGGTTCTCGGACCTGCGTCCGTGGATCGACTTCAATGCCGCGCAGAACCCGCTGGTGGACGCGAACATGTCCGGCCAGGACTGGGCCCACTTCGCCACCTCGGGGCTGCTGTGGCTGGTGCTCCCGCTGACGATCGGGATCTGGCGCGTGCTGCGCGCCGAGGTGAAGTAGTCGGACGTCCCGCACGCCGGGTCTTCACCCGGCGTTGCGGGACACGTCACCCGCAGGCGACGGTGTCGTTCCCTGGCCCGCCACGCTGGGGCCATGGAGATGCCTCGGTCGCGGTACCTGCGTCTGGCCGCCCTCGGTGACAGCACGACGTACGGCATCGGGGACCCGGTCCCCGGGGGCTGGCGCGGCTGGGCCCGCCTGCTCGCCGACGCCCTCGGCACGTCGTACGACGTGTCGTTCTGCAACCTGGCCGAATCGGGGGCGACCGCGACCTGTGTGCGACAGGGACAGCTCGACGAGGCGGTCGCGCACCGTCCCGACATCGCCTCCCTGGTCGTGGGCATCAACGACACGATGCGCTCGAGCTGGCACCCGGCGCGGCTGCGCGAGGAGCTGATGTCGACGGCTGAGGCGCTGAACGGCGCGGGGGCACTGCTGCTGACCGCCCGCTTCCACGACCACGGCGCGGTCCTCGGGCTGCCCGGCGTGCTCCGGCGGCCGATGTTCGCCCGGATCGAGACGGTGAACCGGGTCTACGACGAGATCCACGCGACTTTCGGCGGGCTCCGGCTGGACCTGGCGGCAGGCCCGGAGGTGGACACGCGCCAGTTCTGGTCCGTCGACCGGCTGCACCCCTCCGAGCTCGGGCACCGGGCGCTCGCGCGGGCCTTCTCGCGGCTCCTCATCGAGGAGGGCCTGGGCTTCGAGCCGCCCAGCGCGGAGCCGGCCGGTGGCTGCCCGCCCAGCTGGCGTCGCGACGCCGCCTGGCTGGCCACCCAGGGTGCCCCGTGGGTGGGGCGACGAGCGCGCGACCTCGGCCCGTGGGCGGTGCGGTTGGCCTGGTCCGAGGCCCGTCCCGTGGCAGTGCCCCACTAGGGTTCGACTCATGACGAAACCTGCCGACGGCGCCCCCACGCACCTGCGCGCCGACGGGCGAGCCGACGACGAGCTCCGCCCGGTCACGATCACCCGCAACTGGCTCGACCACGCCGCCGGCTCCGTGCTGGTGGAGTTCGGCAAGACCCGCGTCCTGTGCGCCGCCTCGGCGTCCGAGGGCGTCCCGCGCTGGCGCAAGGGCTCGGGTCTGGGCTGGGTCACGGCGGAGTACGCCATGCTCCCCGCGGCCACCAACACCCGCTCGGACCGCGAGTCGGTCAAGGGCCGGATCGGCGGTCGGACCCACGAGATCAGCCGCCTGATCGGCCGCTCGCTGCGCGCCGTCATCGACTACGAGGCACTCGGCGAGAACACGATCGTGCTCGACTGCGACGTGCTCCAGGCAGACGGGGGCACGCGGACGGCCGCGATCACCGGGGCGTACGTCGCCCTCGCGGACGCGATCACCCACCTCCGCTCGGTGGGCGCCCTCAAGGGCGAGCCGCTGATCGGCTCGGTGGCGGCGATCAGCGTCGGGATCATCGACGGCGTCCCGCGCCTGGACCTTCCCTACGAGGAGGACGTCCGCGCCGAGACCGACATGAATGTCGTGATGACCGGCGAGGGCAAGTTCGTCGAGGTGCAGGGCACGGCCGAGGGCGCGGCGTTCGACCGGGCGGAGCTCGACGCGCTCCTGGCCCTCGCCGAGAAGGGGTGCGTCGACCTCGCCCGGCTCCAGTCGGAGGCTCTCTCCCAGTGAGTCAGGTCTTCCTCGCCTCGCGCAACCGCAAGAAGATCGACGAGATGGAGCGCCTCCTGCGGGAGTTCGTGCCGGGCGTGCACGTCGTCGGTCTCGACGACGTGGCGACCTACGACGAGCCGATCGAGGACCAGCCCACCTTCGCGGGCAATGCGCTGCTCAAGGCCCGGCGTGGGTTCGAGGTCACCGGCCTGCCGTCCCTGGCCGACGACTCGGGGCTGTGCGTCGACGCGCTGAACGCGATGCCGGGGGTGCTCTCGGCCCGCTGGTCGGGACCGCCCAAGGACGATGCCCGCAACAACCTGCTGCTGCTCGCGCAGCTCGAGGACGTGCCCGACGAGCGTCGTACGGCCCACTTCGCCTGCGCGGTGGTGCTCTACCACGCGGGAGGCGCGGAGACGGTGCACGGGCGGATGGATGGCCGGGTGATCCGGGAGCTGCGCGGGGACGGCGGCTTCGGCTACGACGTGCTCTTCGTGGCCGACGAGCACGCCGATACCGGGCTGACCTCGGCGCAGCTCAGCCCGGAGGAGAAGGACCGGATCTCGCACCGTGGCCGGGCCCTGCGCGAGATCGCCCCCGTCGTCGCGTCCGTGCTGGCCGCGTCATGAGGCGCCACTTCTTCGTCCGCCGCAACCTCGCGAGGCTGCTGCTGCGTCTGGCTCGGTGGCAGGCCGTGGGCGCCCCGCCCACCAAGGGGATCCTGGTCGGTGCCCCCCACACGTCCAACTGGGACTGGGTGCTCACGCTGCTCCTGGCCTGGACCAACGATGTGCAGATCCGGCTCCTGGTCAAGCAGGAGTTCTTCCGCGGACCGTTGGGGCCGCTGCTGCGGGCCACCGGCGGCGTGCCGCTGGACCGGGGCAGCCCCGGTGCGACGATCCGGGAGCTGCTCGCGGACGCGGAGGAGGACGAGACGTTCCTGCTCGGCATCGCCGCGGAAGGGACCCGGAGCAAGGGGGAGTACTGGAAGGCGGGGTTCTACCGGATCTCCCAGCAGACCGGCCTCCCGATCACGCTGGCCTTCCTCGACGTCCCGTCGCGCACCGTCGGTTTCGGTCCCACGTTTCCGGTGACCGGGGACGTCTCGGCCGACATGGACCGGCTGCGCGCCTTCTACGCCGACAAGCGCGGCTTCCACCCCGAGATGTTCACCGAGCCCCGGTTGCGTGAGGAGGACTGACGCACGTCTGGGGGTCTGATCAGTCCTCTAGGCCGTGCTCGGCCACGAACGCCTCCATGCGGCGGTCCGGGACCAACCAGAGGATGGCCACGGCGGCGTAGAACAGCACCGCGAGCCAGGAGGCGAGGAAGGCGGCGCCGATGCCGGCCAGGTAGAGCAACGGGGAGAGCTTGCCCTTCACGTCGTTGCCGATCGCCCGGGCCAACAACCCCTCGGGCCCTTCGGCCCGTTTGATGACCTGGACAAGCAGGTAGAAGGCGAGCGCCGCGGCGAGCAGGTTCACGCCGTAGATCACCAGCGGGGTGCGAGCGAGGTCCGTCTCGTCCATCCAGGCCGTGGTGAACGGGTAGATCGAGAGCCAGAACAGCAGGTGCAGGTTGGCCCACAGCACCGCGCCGTCCACGCGTCGTACGAGCTGGAACATGTGGTGGTGGTTGTTCCAGTAGATGCCGATGTAGACGAAGCTGAGCAGGTAGGTCAGGAAGCTTGTCGCGGAGCCGCTCAGGTCGGCGAGCGTGGCGCCCTCTGGGCGGTGCAGCTCCAGGACCATGATCGTGATGATGATGGCGAGGACGCCGTCGCTGAATGCCTCGAGCCGGCTGGTACGCATGCGGAGAAGTCTGGCACGGGAACTGAGTGCGCTCGGAGAGATTCGAACTCTCACTGGCCACGACCTAAACGTGGTGCCTCTGCCGTTGGGCTACGAGCGCGGGGTGGGAAGTCTAGGGAGCCAGGCCCAGGTCCTTTCGAAGCTTGGCGACGTGGCCGGTGGCCTTGACGTTGTACTGCGCCAGCTCGACCGTGCCGGACTCGTCGAGGACGAAGGTGGATCGGATCACGCCCTGCACCAGCTTGCCGTAGAGCTTCTTCTCCCCGAAGGCAGCGTAGGACGTCATCACGGCCTTGTCGGGGTCCGAGAGCAGCGTGAGGGACAGCGCATCGCGCTGGCGGAACTTCGCCAGCTTCTCCGGCTTGTCGGGGGAGATGCCGAGCACCTCGTAGCCGGCGGCCTTCAGGGAGTCGAGGGACTCGGTGAAGTCGCAGGCCTGCTTGGTGCAGCCCGGCGTCATCGCGGCGGGGTAGAAGTAGACGATGACCTTGCGGCCGCGCAGGCTCGCGAGCGAGACCTCGGTGCCGGTGTCGTCGGTGAGCGTGAAGTCCGGGGCGGTGTCGCCGGGGGAGAGCCGATCCATGCCTCGACCCTAGTTGGTAGCCTTCCCGCGTGACCAAGGAGATGTCGTCCCTCGAACGCGAGATCGAGGAGACCCGTGAGCGGCTGGCCGTCACCATCGACCAGCTCCTCTACCGCGCCCACCCCAAGACCATCGTGAGCCGCGAGGTGAGCAGCGTGAAGGCGCACTTCGTGGACACCGCGACCGGTCAGCCGCGCACCGACAACATCCTCAAGGCGGTCGGTGGCGTCGTCGGCGTCGTCGTGGTCTTCGCGGTGCTCCGCAAGATCGTTCGCTGATCCCGCTGTCCGCGGTGCCCCGATGAGTGACAAGACCCCGATCAAGATGCTGCACGACCGGATCCTGGTCGAGCTGGACCGCGAGGCGGGCGAGCGGCGGTCGTCCGGCGGCATCGTGATCCCGGCGACCGCGGCCATGGGGGCCCGCCGGCTGGCGTGGTCGACGGTGATCGCGGTGGGGCCGCACGCCCGCTCCGTCGAGGTCGGCGACAAGGTGCTCTACGACCCCGAGGACAAGGCCGAGGTTGAGGTCAACGCCGAGGTCTACATCGTGATGCGCGAGCGCGACGTCCACGCCGTGGCGGCCAACCGGCTCGCCGACGAGGCCACCGGCCTGTATCTGTGACGACCGTCTACCGATCTGGTTAACGACCCATAACCTCCGGGCGGACTGGACCGTTGGGTAGAACATGTTCTCCCGAGCCCGCCTCACCGCCCTGGTCGCCGTCGTCTCGCTCGTGCCGTTCGTCGCCGCGGGGGCGGCTTCGGGGACGGAGACGTCGGACGACGTCCGGGCCGGGACCCCGTCCGTCTCACCGGCCGCTGCCCCAGGACAGCCGACCGCGCAGAAGAGATACCGGGCCACCGTCCGGGTCACCCGGCACGGTATTCCGCACATCACCGCGGCCAGCTTCGGGGACCTCGGTTTCGGGAGCGGGTACGCCGCGGCGCAGTCGTCCATCTGCACCCTCGCCGACACCCTGCTCACCGGTCGTGGTGAGCGCTCGCGCTGGTTCGGCCCGGCCGGCACCTTCAACGACCAGGTCACCCTCAACGCGACCAACCTCCAGGTTGATGCCTTTGTCACCGACCTGCACAACCGCCGAGTGGTCGAGAAGCTCCTCGCCGACCCGGTCCGCGGCCCCGGGCGCCAGGCCCGGCAGATGGTCAGGGGCTACACGGCCGGGATCAATCGCTACCTCGACAAGGTCGGTCCGCAGGGGGTGAGCGACCCTGCGTGCCACGGTGCCGGCTACCTGCGCACCACGGCTCGGCCGATCGACGTCTGGTACGGCGTCTACCTGGCCAACCTGCTCGCCTCCAGCGGCGTGTTCGTGCCGCAGATCGTTGACGCGGCGCCTCCGGTGCCCGGAGCCCCGGCGAGCCCTACCACGAGCGCCGACACGATCGACCGCGACCGGCTGCTCACGGCCCTGGGTCGCGACCCGAGCTCGCCCTTCGGCTCCAACGCCACCGCGATCGGCGGCGACGCGACCACCACCGGCAAGGGGATGCTCCTCGGCAACCCGCACTTCCCGTGGCGTGGTCGCTACCACTTCACCCAGCAGCACCTCACCATCCCCGGCCAGTACGACGTCGCCGGCGCCTCGCTGGTCGGGTCACCGGTCGTCAACATCGGCTGGAACAAGGACGTCGCCTGGAGCCACACCGTGTCGACCGCCTACCGCTTCACGCCCTACGAGTACCACTCGACCGGCGGCACGTCGTACGTCACCGACGCGGGTCCGCAGGAGCTCGAGCACCGGCACGTGACCGTGACGGTCCGCAAGAAGGACGGATCGCTCGCGAAGGTCAAGGAGGACCTCTATCGCACTCCCGAGGGCTACGTGCTCGACGACGCCGCCGTGCTGATGCCGTGGACCCCCTCCAGCTTCTGGGCGATCCGTGACGCCAACGCCGAGCAGCTGCGCACCATCGACACCTTCCTCGACATGGGCAAGGCCACCAGCGTGCGCGACCTGCTGCGTCGCCAGGACGCCGGCGGCGGCATGCCGTGGGTCAACACGACAGCGGCCGACCGCCGCGGCGACGTGCTGTACGCCGACCACTCGGTCGTGCCCAACGTGCCCAACGCGCTGAAGAGTCGATGCCTCACGCCGGTGGGCGCGGTCCTCGACCAGCTCGCCGGGCTGCCCGGTCTCGACGGCACCTTCGCCGACAGCAGCTGCGCCTGGCAGAGCGACCCCGATGCGCAGCGACCCGGCATCTTCGGCCCGAAGAACCTGCCGGCCGTCGTCCGGCGCGACTGGGTGATGAACGCCAACGACTCCTACTGGCTGCCCAACCCCGCAGCCCGTCTCGAGGGCTACGCGACGATCATCGGCTGCGAGCGCTGCGAGCGCACGATGCGCACGCGGATGGTGTCGCAGTACGTCATCGATCGGCTCGAGGGCGACGGCAAGGAGACCCCGCGATCGCTGGCCGGCCACGAGTACGCCAACCGGGTGCGGGCGGCCGAGGTGATGCGTGCGGGTGGTGCGCTCGACCAGGTGTGCGCGGCCACCGGTGAGACGGAGGCC
>JBKJLD010000049.1:0-31192 GCA_046597165.1 Nocardioides sp. | reverse complement strand
AACACCGGTGTCGCAGGTCAGCTCGGGGCATCGGGGGCTGGCGCGCCTGACTTCACCGCATGGCCTCCGAATTGGTTGCGCATCGCGGCGATCGCCTTCATCGCCGGGGAGTCGTCCTGGCGGGAGACGAAGCGCGCGTAGAGCGCGGCGGTGATCGCGGGGGTGGCAACGGCGTTCTCGATGCCGGCCTCGACGGTCCAGCGGCCCTCGCCGGAGTCGTCGGCGTAGCCGCGGATCCCTTCCAGGTTGGGCTTCTCGTCCAACGCGGCGACCAGCAGGTCGAGCAACCAGGACCGGATGACCGTGCCCTCGCGCCACGATCGGAGCACCTCGGTGACGTTGTCGGCGCGGTCGACCTTCTCGAGCAGCTCCCAGCCCTCGGCGTAGGACTGCATGATGGCGTACTCGATGCCGTTGTGAACCATCTTGGCGAAGTGGCCCGCCCCCGGAGCCTTGCCGGCGTGGACGAAGCCCGAGTCGCCGGCGGGCTTGAGGGAGTCGAAGGCCGGCTGCACCTTGGCGACGTCCTCGTCGGAGCCACCGCACATCAGGGCGTAGCCGTTCTCCAGGCCCCAGACACCCCCGGAGACACCGCAGTCCACGAAGCCGACGCCGTGCTCGGCGAGCAGGTCGGCGTTCAACTTGTCTTCGGTCCACTTGGAGTTGCCGCCGTCGACGACCAGGTCACCCTCCTCGAGCAGGGTGGCGAGCTCCGCGATCGTCTGGCGCGTGGGGTCACCGGCCGGGACCATCACCCAGACCACGCGGGGCGCGGAAAGTTCGGCGACCAGGGCGGCCAGGTCCGAGACGTCCGAGACGTCCGGGTTCCGGTCGTAGCCGACCACGGTGTGGTCAGCACTGCGCAGACGGGTCCGCATGTTGCCGCCCATCTTCCCGAGGCCGACGAGTCCGATCTCCATGCGTGCGTCTACCTCCGGTGGTGGGTGAATCCGTGCGGTGGGACTAAGCGACCGGGTTGCCTCAGGAGAGCAGGCGACGCGGCATGAGCAGGTAGCGGAACGGGGACTCGGGCTCCCCCTCGCCGACCGACCCGCTGATCACGACCGGCTTGGAGGCCTGGGTGAAGGCGAGCTCGACCACGGGCTGGTCGATGGCGGTCAGTCCGTCGAGGAGGAACTGGGGGTTGAACCCGGTGGTGATGTCCTCGCCGTCGATGCTCGCCTCGATCGACTCCGAAGCCTGGGCCTCGTCGCCGGACCCGGCGTCGAGGGTGAGGACCCCGTCGCTGAAGGCCAGCTGGACGGCGGTGTTCCGCTCTGCGACGAGCGCCACCCGCTTGACCGACTCGATGAGTGCGGCCTTGTCGACCTTGGCGATCGTCAGGTGCTGCTGGGGGAAGAGGCTGCGGACCTTGGGGAACTCGCCGTCGAGGAGTCTGGTCGTCGTACGACGCACCCCGCCCGGGGCGGCACCCTCGAAACCGATGATGCCCTCGCCGGAGCCGGTCGCGGCCAGCGCGATCGTGACCTCGCTGCCTGCGGTGAGGGACTTGGCAGTGTCACCGAGCACCTTGGCCGGAACCAGGGCCGCCATCGACTCGTCAGGCGTGCGGGGGTCCCAGCTCAGCTCGCGGTGCGAGAGGCGGAACCGGTCGGTGGCGAGCAGCGAGATCGTGGAGCCGTCGATCTCGATGCGGACACCGGTCAACACCGGCAGCATGTCGTCGCGGCCGGCGGCCGTGACGGCCTGGGCGACGGCATGCGCGAAGTGGTCGCTCTGGACCGTGCCGGTCGCCGCCGGCATGTCCGGGAGTGCGGGGTAGTCCTCCACCGGCATGGTCTGCAGGCTGAACCGTGCCGAGCCGCAGGTCAGCGAGACCCGCGAGCCGTCGAGGACCATCTCGACCGGCTTGGCCGGCAGACTGCGGCAGATGTCGGCCAGCAGTCGACCGCTCACCAGGGCCCGACCCTCGTCACTGACGTCGGCCTTGAGCGTGGCCCGGGCAGAGGTCTCGTAGTCGAACGTGGAGAGGACCAACCCCTCGTCGCTGGCATCGATCAGGAGCCCGGCCAGGACCGGGACGCTCGGACGGACCGGAAGGCTGCGAGCTGCCCAGGCGACGGCATCTGCGAGCACGTCGCGGTCGACGCGGAACTTCACTGTGGATGGTCCTCCGGAGTCGGTGATCGTGAGCTGGGTCGTTGTGGACTGTGAATCCTGCCATGCGGCGGGGCGCGGTGGGAGGTTCGGTGTCGTTTGAGACCGCGCGTGGGCTCTGAGCGTGGCTCCGGATGGGAGTCCTGGGCGGCTGGGTTGAGGAGGTTGTCCCCAGGCAGGGCGTCGGATGGATGTTTTCTGATGATCGATCCGGTTAGAGGTGAGTGGGAGTCATAGCAACGGTGGAATCTGTGGAGGAGCGGTGTTTGTGCAGGTCAGCCTCCGAACTAGGAGTGCACAGGGGTTGTGGACGAAGGGTCGGACGGCCGGCGGGGGGCTGTGTACGGCGCGACCGGCTCGGTGGCGCCGGGATGGTTGTCCACAGGTCGATCGACCTGGCGTGCTCGGGGCCCACAGGTCGTGCACAGGGCTCGGAACAACAGAAAACCTGTCACCACCGAGGCAATGACAGGTTTCCGGTGATCGGTCGATGGTCCAGTCAGGACTGACGGGCCTGCATCTTCACCCGGTTGGTCAGCTCACTGACCTGGTTGAAGACCGCACGTCGCTCCGCCAGCAACTGGTTGATCTTCCGGTCGGCGTACATCACCGTCGTGTGGTCACGGTTGCCGAACTGAGCCCCGATCTTCGGCAGCGACAGGTCGGTGAGTTCGCGGCACAGATACATCGCGATCTGGCGGGCCATGACCAGGTGACGACCCCTGCTGGGGCCGGTGAGCTCGTCGATGGACAGGCCGAAGTAGGCCGCTGTCTGCGCGATGATCAGGCCCGCGGTGATCTCGGGCTCGCCACCCTCCGGAATCAGATCCTTGAGGACGATCTCTGCCAGGGTCATGTCGACCTCCTGGCGGTTCAGGTTCGCGAACGCGGTGACCCGGATCAGGGCACCCTCGAGCTCCCGGATGTTGGTCTGGATCTTGGAGGCGATGAACTCCAGGACGTCCGGCGGTGCGGTCAACCGGTCCATCGCCGCCTTCTTGCGCAGGATCGCGATGCGGGTCTCGAGGTCGGGCGGCTGGACGTCGGTGATCAGGCCCCACTCGAAGCGGTTGCGCAACCGGTCCTCCAGCGCCTCGAGGCGCTTGGGGGCGCGGTCCGAGGTCAGCACGATCTGCTTGTTGGCGTTGTGGAGCGTGTTGAAGGTGTGGAAGAACTCTTCCTGGGTCTGGGTCTTGCCCTCCAGGAACTGGATGTCGTCGATCAGCAGCACGTCCACGTCGCGGTAGCGGCGCTTGAAGCGGTCCTGACGGTCGTCGCGGATCGCGTTGATGAACTCGTTGGTGAACTCCTCGCTCGACACGTAGCGCACCTTCGCGCCCGAGTAGAGGCTGCGGACGTAGTGGCCGATCGCGTGCAGCAGATGGGTCTTTCCGAGCCCGGAGTCGCCGTAGACGAGCAGCGGGTTGTAGGCCTTCCCGGGCGCCTCGGCCACCGCGACCGCTGCGGCGTGCGGGAACCTGTTGGAGGAGCCGATGACGAAGGTCTCGAAGGTGTACTTGGGGTTCAGCCGGGTCTCCAGGGCCGGGGAGGGGCGCGACAGGGTGTGCTCGACCGGCTCGGGCTGCTCGATGGGGTCGGGGCTGTGGTCGAAGGGGCCAGATCGCTTTGTCGACATGTCGTCATCTCGACTTATCGACGTGGGAGGCTGTTCGACCGGCTCGGGCTGCACCTGGTCATCGAGCTGCGGATTGACGGTGACCGCGATGCGCATCTCACGACCGAAGGCGACGGTGAGGGCGTCCTCGAGCTGACCACGCAGCCGCCCCTCGAGTTGGGCGCGGGTGAAGTCGTTGGGCACCGCGATGATGGCGGTGCTCTCGTGCAGCGTGACCGGCTCGCTGGCCCGCAGCCAGGCGCGCTGGTTGGGCTGGAGATCGGCAACCACGCCTCGCCAGGCGGTGGTGAGGTCCGATGTGCTGTGCTCCACGGGTTCCCGCTTTCTGCTGCTGGTCCGGCCCGGTCGTGGCCGGTTTAGTCGGGGTCCTGCCGGTCCGGCTTCCGCCTCCGGGGAGCGGGAGACCGGTGTTGGACCTCGTTTTTTCCACAACCTTGTCCACAGGCTGTGAACCTGACCTCTTCCGGGTGGAAAAGGCTGCTCCGAGACGCATCCGGGCGGTTCCCGAGTTCACATCTCCGCAGGTCAGATGCGCTTTTACCAACGATGTGGCGGGCGTCACACGGCCTTCGGATCCGGGTCCGTCCGAGGCTGGCGGGGAACCTCGGGGACCCTGAACCTAACAAGCCGTGGGGTCGGGGGGCAAGATGTCATCCACAGGGTACGGCCGAGGCTTCGGCCGTGGGTTTGACCCTGCAGATCGCCAGCGCGTACCGTTGGCCGGTCACCCGGTGTCGACGGGTGCCGCATGTCCACGGGAGCCTCACGCCGTCCGTGGGTGGGCGGTGCCAGCCGAAAGGCGTGCTGATCGTCCTGATCAGCCGGCACTGCCGATCTGCCTGGCGTGGCTTACCCCTGACACATCATGGAGAAAAGCTCGTGAGCAAGCGTACGTACCAGCCGAACAACCGCCGCCGTCACAAGGTGCACGGCTTCCGCCTGCGGATGCGCACCCGTGCGGGTCGCGGCATCCTCGCATCGCGTCGTCGCAAGGGACGCAAGAGCCTGGCGGTCTGAGCGCCAACCACCCTTACCCCGTGTTGCCCGCGGCTCAACGACTGACGGACGCGCCGTCCTTCCGAACTGCGGTACGCCGGGGTCGGCGGGCCGGGTCGTCGCGTCTCGTCGTCCACCTCGTCGCCCCCGCTGGCGACGAGGTGGTTTCGTCGTCCCCTCGGGTCGGCTTCGTCGTCAGCAAGGCGGTGGGCAACGCGGTGGTGCGCAACCGGGTCCGTCGCCGACTTCGCCACCTGGCGAGGGGCCACGTCGACCGGCTGCCGGCGTCGGGCATGCTGGTCGTGCGCGCGCTCCCTGCGTCCGCCCAGGCGTCGTACGCGGAACTCGACGCCGACCTGACGCGTTGCCTGGAGCGGGTGGTGTAGGTGAAGTATCTGTTGATCGGCCTGTTGCGGCTATACCGTGCCGTGATCAGTCCCCTCTACGGTCAGGTCTGCCGCTACTACCCGTCCTGCTCGGCCTACGCGCTGGAAGCGGTGCGGGAGCACGACAGTCTCAAGGGCACCTGGCTGGCCGCGCGCCGGGTCGCCAGGTGTCACCCGTGGGCCGCCGGCGGCTACGACCCCGTTCCGCCCCGCAGATCCGCGGGTAGCACCCCGACTCCGTCCACCCAGCAAGGAGCCTGACTCGTGGGAATCTTCGGCGACATCGGCGGCTTCATCATGACGCCGCTGTACTACGCGATCTCGGTGATCCTGGTCGCGTTCCACCGGTTGTTCAGCACCGTTCTCGACCCGTCCGGTGGTGCGTCGTGGGCGCTTTCGATCGTCGGCCTGACCCTGCTGATCCGGACCGCCCTGATCCCGCTTTTCGTCAAGCAGATCAAGTCGAGCCGCAACATGCAGCTGATCCAGCCCAAGGTGAAGGAGCTGCAGAAGAAGTACGGCCACGACCGGGAGAAGCTCGGTCAGGAGACGATGAAGCTGTACAAGGACAGCGGGACCAACCCGTTCGCCTCGTGCCTGCCGATCCTCCTGCAGATGCCGATCTTCCTGGCGCTCTTCAGGCTGCTCGACCAAGCGGCCAAGGACCGTGGTCACGGCGTTCTCAGTGACGCTCTGGCGAAGGACTTCGCGAACGCCAACCTGTTCGGCCAGATCCCCATCTCGAACACCTTCCTCAAGGCCAACGGCGACGTCGCCGTGATGGTGTTCGCCGCGGTCCTCGTGCTCTCGATGACCGCAACCACCTTCCTCACCCAACGCCAGCTGATGAGCAAGAACATGCCGGCGGACGCCCTCAGCGGCCCCTACGCCCAGCAGCAGAAGCTCCTGCTCTACGTCCTCCCGCTGGTCTTCGCGGTCGGTGGCGTCGCCTTCCCGATCGGGGTCCTGCTCTACTGGACCACCTCGAACCTGTGGACGATGGGTCAGCAGTTCTACGTCATCCGCAACAACCCCGCCCCCGGCACACCCGCGGCGAAGGCGAAGGCGGACCGGGACGCCGCGAAGGCGGCTCGCCATGGCGGCTCGGTCGCGACGGTGGAGACCGAAACAGTGCTGGAGCCCGAGGCGTACCGTCGCCCGGCGCGTCAGCAGCCGAAGAAGCAGTCGCGCGAACAGCGCAAGAAGCCGAACAAGCAGTCCGGCGGCACGTCCCCGGACTCCCCGACCAGCCCAGAGGGAGAGCAGCAGTGAGCGAGCAGGCGAACGAGGTCGACCAGGCGATTGCTCCGGTCGAGGAGCCGACCGCGGAGGCCACGACCGGCGACCAGGACGCCGTGGTCGAGGTCCCCGAGGGCGCGGAGGGCGACGCCCCACGACGCCGCGGGAGCCGGGTGGAGCAGCTCGAGGCCGAGGGGGACATCGCGGCCGACTACCTCGAGGAGCTGTTGGACATCGCGGACCTGGACGGTGACCTCGACATGGACGTCGAGGGCGACCGGGCCGCGGTCTCGATCGTGGGCGCGGACCTCAATCAGCTGGTGGGCGGGCACGGTGAGGTGCTGGAGGCGCTCCAGGAGCTGACCCGGTTGGCGGTCTACCGTGAGACGGGCGAGCGGTCCCGGCTGATGCTGGACATCTCTGGCTACCGCGCCGAGAAGCGCGAGGAGCTGGTCAAGCTGGCCGGAACGACGATCGCGCAGGTGCGCGAGTCGGGCGAACCGGTCTCCCTGGAAGCGATGACGCCGTTCGAGCGCAAGGTCGTCCATGACGCCGTCGCGGCCGCCGGCCTGTCGTCGGAGTCGGAAGGCGTCGAGCCTCGCCGCTACGTGGTGGTCCTCCCGGGCTGATCGATGACCCAGGACTCCGGGCCGGACGCTGGTCGTCCCGCTCACGCAGATGTTTCACGTGAAACACCCTCCGCGCCGGACGTCGCGCGGAGGGTGTTTCCGCATGCGTCGCTCCCGGTGGTCCAGCGGTACGCCGAGCTGTTGGCGACCGAGGGGGTGGTGCGAGGCCTGATCGGTCCCCGCGAGGCGCCGCGGCTCTGGGACCGGCACCTGCTCAACTGCGCCGTACTGGGAGAGCTCCTCCCCCGCGGTGCGACGGTCTGCGACATCGGTTCCGGGGCCGGACTCCCGGGACTGGTGCTGGCCATCGCCCGCCCGGACCTCGCGCTCACCCTGGTGGAGCCGTTGCTGCGCCGCACCACCTTCCTCGAGGAGGTGTGCGCGGAGCTGGAGCTCGCGAATGTCGAGGTGCTGCGTGGCAAGGCCGATCTGCTGCACGGGCAGCGGTCGTTCGAGGTGGTGACCTCCCGGGCTGTCGCGCCCCTCGACCGGCTGCTCGGCTGGTCCATGCCCCTGGTGGCGCCCACCGGCGCACTCGTCGCCATGAAGGGGTCCTCCATCCGCGAGGAGATTGACGCGGCGGTGCCCGTGTTGCGTTCGCTTGGTTGCGCCCCGGCAGAGGTGCTCGTCCTGGGGGAGGAATTGCTCGAATCCACCACGATCGCCGTGCGGGTGGCCTGGGCCGATCCCGGGCAGGTATCTTGGCCGCCTGCGGCCCTGTCGGTGACCAGTCCCGGCCCCCGGCCGCAGACCAGGCGCAAGCGGCAGAAACGGGGGTACGGCGCGTGACGGACAAGGCTCGGGACCACCCGTCGAACCGCAGTGAACCGCAACATCCCACAGAGTTTTCCACCGACGCACAGGCACCCGGTGAGCGTAGTTATCCACAGGCTGGCCCCGGTCATCCACAAGACGAGACGGAGTCCGACCCCCCCGTGGTTTCACGTGAAACATCGCCCGCCCCGGCCTTTCGAGTGCGCACCGCCGGCGACCTGGCAGACGCCGTACCGGTCTTCGAGGACCCGGCGACGCCGCTGGCCCGAGCCGCGGAGCACTCGGTGCTGGCCCGCAGTGGTGCGCGGCTGCGTCCCCCGCTTCCGCGGCCGGACGCCACCCGCGTGATCGTGGTCGCCAACCAGAAGGGTGGCGTCGGCAAGACGACCTCCACGGTGAATGTGGCGGCCGCCCTCGGTCAACTGGGCCAACGGGTGCTGGTGATCGATCTCGACCCCCAGGGCAACGCCTCCACGGCGCTGGCGATCGATCACCGGCGCGGAGCCCCCTCGACGTACGACGCCCTGGTCGACGGCGTCCCACTGGCCGACGTGGTCAGCGAGTGCCCGGACGTGGAGAACCTCTACGTCGTGCCCGCCACCATCGACCTCGCCGGCGCGGAGATCGAGCTGGTGAGCGTGGTGGCGCGGGAGAACCGGCTGCACCGCTCGATCCAGGGCCACCCCCTCGTCGGAACGGCAGAAGAGGCCGGGGGAGACCGGTTCGACTACGTCTTCATCGACTGTCCACCGTCGCTGGGTCTGCTCACCTTGAACGCCCTGGTCGCCGGCGCGGAGATGATGATCCCGATCCAGGCGGAGTACTACGCGCTTGAGGGACTGGGTCAGCTGCTCGAGACGGTGGAGATGGTGCGCGCCCACCTCAACCCCCGCCTGGACGTCACCACGATCCTCGTCACGATGTACGACGGCCGCACGCGCCTGGCGTCGGGGGTCGCCGAGGAAGTGCGCGAACACTTCGGTGAGCGGGTGATCAAGACCCTGATCCCCCGTTCGGTGCGGGTCTCGGAGGCACCGTCCTACGGTCAGACCGTGATGACCTACGACCCGGGGTCCCCGGGTGCGCTGTGCTACCTCGAGGCCGCGCGCGAGATTGCCACGAAGGGCGCTCCCGCATGAGTCGCCTCCTGAGCACGCCAGCCATCGAGCCGCTTCGCTTCCGCTTCCGGGGGGACCCCAGATGAACGCCGGCAACACCGCACGTCCGCCCCAACGCCGCGGTCTCGGGCGGGGGCTGGGTTCCCTGATCCCGACCGGCCCCGCGACGCCGGAGACCGAGGTGTCCGCTACCTCCGCAGGTGCCGGGGACCGATCGGGAAGCCTCGGAGAAGAGGGCGCCGGCACCGACCGGGTGGGCTCGGGGGGCGACAGCGCGGGACTGGTAGCGGTGGCGAGCGCCTACTTCGCCGAGCTGCCGCTGACCCAGATCCAGCCGAACCAGGTCCAGCCGCGCCAGGTCTTCGACGAGGACGCCATGGCCGAGCTGGTCCACTCGATCGGTGAGGTCGGACTCCTCCAGCCGGTCGTGGTCCGCCGCAAGGGTCCCGACGCCTACGAGCTGGTCATGGGTGAGCGCCGCTGGCGCGCCTCCCAGCAGGCCGGGCTCGAGAAGATCCCCGCGATCGTCCGCGAGACCGACGACAACGACATGCTCCGCGATGCGCTGCTGGAGAACTTGCACCGCTCCCAGCTCAACCCGTTGGAAGAGGCGGCTGCCTACGCCCAGCTGCTCGAGGACTTCGGCTGCACCCACGAGGAGCTCGCCTCGCGCATCGGCCGCTCGCGCCCGCAGATCAGCAACACCTTGCGTCTGCTCAAGCTCAGCCCGGCCGTCCAGCGGCGGTTGGCTGCGGGCGTGCTGTCCGCTGGCCACGCGCGTTCGCTGCTCGGTGTCGAGGATCCGCAACTCCAGGATCGGCTCGCCCAGCGAGTGGTGGCCGAGGGGATCAGCGTCCGGGGACTCGAGGAGCTCGTGGCCGTGGGCGAGACCGGGTCGGCCACGCCGCGCGTCGTACGGCGGCGGCCCACGGCGCCCGGCCTGACCGACCTGTCGGACCGGCTCTCCGACCGACTGGAGACCCGGGTCAAGGTCGAGCTCGGCAAGTCAAAGGGGAAGATCACGGTCGAGTTCGCCTCGATGGACGACCTGCGTCGGATCGTCGACGTGATGGATCCGCGCAACCGCGCCGACCGCCCGATCTGACCCGAGTTCACGCGGCCGGCACCGTTTCGGCCGACTTTCGCTCGCTCGGAACCCAGATTCACGCTTAACGCCGCTATAGCAATAGAGCGACATATCGATAAGTCGACAAAGAAACCTGTCGCGAAAACCACTCAGTGCGCCCACCGAACCGCGAGCTAGGAGCGGCGCTCGGCCCGCTTGGCCGCGCGCCGGGCGGCCCGCTCGCGCTTCTCGGCGGCATCGAGGAGGGTGGCCTCCGCCAGGGTGGGCGCGCTCCCGCCGTGTGCGGCGGGCAGCCACCAGGATCCCGGGGGCTGCTCGTCTGCCGGGTAGTCGCGGATCGTCTCGGCCAGCATCTGCGACATCACCCGATGCAGCTCGGCGGTCTCCTCGACCGGGTTCTGACCGGTCGGGTGCAGGGGTGCCCCGACGGTGATCGCAATGGTCTTGCCCCGCGAGAAGTCCCTGGGGTGGTCCTTGGTCATCATTCGCTGGGTGCCCCACAAGATGACCGGGACGAGCGGGACACCGGCGTCCGCGGCGATCCGGACGGCGCCGGTCTTGAACTCCTTGAGCTCCATCGAGCGCGAGATCGTCGCCTCGGGGAAGATGCCCACGGCCTCGCCGGCGCGCAGGTAGTCCAGGGCTGTGCGGTACGACGCCACGCCCTCGCCGCGGTCCACCTCGATGTGGTGCAGCGAGCGCATCAGCGGCCCACCGAACTTGTTGTCGAAGATCTCCCGCTTGGCCATGAACCGGACCAGGCGCTTCGACGGGTTGGCCGCGAAGCCGCCGTAGATGAAGTCGACGTACCCGATGTGGTTGTAGGCCAGCAGGACACCACCGCTTCGTGGGACGTTCTCGGTGTCAGTCATCTGGAACCGCTGCCCGAGCAACCGGAAGGCCGCCTTGGCGGTCACGATGATCGGGGGATAGGTGAGGTCTCGCACGATCACTCCTGGCTGCCGCGGACGACCGCGGCCTGGACGAGGGAAGCACAGACCTTGCCGAGATCGAGCCCGGCGGCCTCGATCGCCAGCGGCACGGTCGAGGTCTCGGTGAAACCGGGGGCCACGTTCACCTCCAGGAACCACACCCGCCCGTCGGCGTCGACGATCAGGTCGGAGCGGGAGAGGTCGCGCAGGCCCAGCGCGTCGTGCGCGGTGAGAGCGACCCGAGCCACCTCGGCAGCCAGCTCCGCACTCAGCGGCGCGGGGGTGACGAACTCGGTCGACCCTGCGGTGTAGCGGGCCGTGTAGTCGTAGACGCCGCCGTCGGGCCGGATGGCGACCGCGGGAAGTACCTGGGGGCCGCTGCCGTCGTCGATGACCGTCACCGCCACCTCCAGGCCGCTCACGAAGCGCTCCAGGAGCGCCACGTCGCCATAGGCGAAGGCGTTGACCATCGCGGAGGGCAGTTCCTCGGCGCTGCGCACCACCGAGCAGCCCAGCGCCGAGCCGCTCTTGGCCGGCTTGACCATCAGCGGCAGGCCGAGGCGGGCCACACAGGCGGCCATCACCTCGGCTGCCCCCAGCTCGCGGAACGTCTCGTGCGGCAGGCAGACCGAGTCGGGGGTCCAGAGCCCGGCCCTCGCCGCGACGGCCTTGGCGACAGGTTTGTCGAAGGCGGTGCGGCAGGAGGTCGGCGGGGCACCGACATAGGGCACGTCCAGGAGCTCGAAGACCTCCCGGATGGCGCCGTCCTCACCGGTCTCGCCGTGCAGCATCGGGACCACGCAGGACGGGCGCTCGGTTCGGAGTGTGGTCAGGAGGGCGGCATCGACGTCGCGCTCGATCACCTCCAGCCCGGAGCCGCGCAGGGCCTCGGCGACCCGCCGTCCGGAGCGCAGCGAGACGTCTCGTTCGTGCGAGAGGCCTCCGGCCAGCACCAGGACCTGGCCGTGAGAATCGGGGGGATGCGGCGCCACGTCTACTCCACTCATCGTCAGCTCAGGTCCGTGCCGGGGCCGTCGTACTCGCTGCGGGCCTCGAGGTGATGGGCAGGCGAGCCGGCCCCGAACGTGGCCCGTAGCTCCATCTCCGACTCCAGGACTCCGGCGAGTCGGCGTACGCCCTCGCGGATCCGTTCAGGTGTCGGGAAGCAGAACGAGAGACGCATCGACCCCGATCCGAACCCGTCCGCGAAGAACGCGGTGCCCGGGACGTAGGCGACCCGGGCCGTCACGGCCCGGGGGAGCATCGCCTTGGCGTCGATGCCGACGGGCAGCGTCACCCAGACGAAGAAGCCACCGTCAGGGGTGTTCCAGGTGCAGGCAGCGGGCATGAAGTCCTCGAGCGCCTGCATCATCGCGTCGCGACGCTCGCGGTACATCTCCCGCATCTGCTTGATCTGGCCCAGCCAGTCATGGCTCGTGAGGTACGCCGAGACCGCCATCTGGCTGAACGAGGGGGGACAGAGCGTGGCGGACTCCTGGGCCAGGACCAGCTTCTCGCGCACCGCGTGCGGCGCCAGCGCCCACCCGACCCGCATGCCGGGAGAGAAGGTCTTGGAGAAGGAGCCGAGATAGATCACCCCTTCGGCTTCGTCGGCGCGCAACGCCCGGATCGGGTCGCCCTCGAAGCCCAGGAGGCCGTAGGGATTGTCTTCGAGGACCAGGATGTCGTGCTCGCGGCAGATCCGCAGGATCTCGGGTCGTCGCTCGGCCGTGAGGGTCACTCCGGCGGGGTTGTGGAAGTTCGGGATGGTGTAGAGGAACTTGATGGTCTTGCCTGCGGCCTTGACCGTGCGGATCGCCTGGTCGAGCGCGGCCGGGACCAGCCCGTCGGCGTCCATCTCGATGTGGACGACCTCGGCCTGGAACGAACGGAAAACTCCGAGCGCACCGACGTACGACGGCGCCTCGCAGAGCACCACGTCGCCCGGGTCGCAGAAGATCCGGGTGACCAGGTCGACGGCCTGCTGGGAGCCGACCGTCACCACGACGTCGTCGGGATGCGCCTCGATGCCCTCCAGACGCATCACGTCGCAGATCTGCTCGCGCAGGCGCGGGTCGCCCTGACCCGAGCCGTACTGCAGGGCGACGGGTCCGTGGTTGGCGATCAGCTCCCCGATCACACTGCCCACGACGTCCAGTGGCAGCCCGGAGATGTTCGGCATCCCACCGGCGAGCGAGACCACCTCGGGGCGGGAGGCCACGGCGAAGAGGGCCCGGATCTCCGAGGCCGTCATCCCGGCCGTGCGCGCGGCGTAGCGGTCGACGTAGGAGTCGAGGCGGGTGGTGGCCCGGTGGGTGTCCGGGGCGCGGTCGCGGGGCGCGGGATTGAGGTCCATGACGCGTCTAGCATGGACGATGACGGGGCGACTCGCACCACCGGACCGATGAGTGAGCAGGTGACCGGGACGCGCACCCGTCGCCCGCCACGCGCGCAGCACCGGGAGGCAGGATGTCACGCAAGATCGTCCGGCTCACGCTGGACCACCTCGATGAGCTCACGGCGCCGTGCCGGTCCTGCCTGTTCTGGGAGCTGGACCCGGTGCGCCGGGGGCGGGTCGAGGATCCCTGCGGTGAGAAGGATGCGTGGGTCTCGGAGGTGCTGCGCACCTGGGGCTCGTGCGGCCGGGTGGTGCTGGTGGACGATCGCCCCGTGGGCTACCTCGTCTATGCGCCGGCGGCGTTCGTGCCCGGCGCTGCGGTCTTCCCGACCGCCCCCGTCTCCTCGGACGCAGTCCTGCTCACCACGGCGTACGTCGATCCGGCCTTCCGGCGAGGGGGCCTCGGCCGGATGCTGGTCCAGGGGATGGCCAAGGACCTGATCGAGCGCGGTGGGATCCGGGCGGTCGAGGCGTTCGGGGACGCCCGGGGCGGCCGGCGCTGCATGGTCCCGGTGGACTTCCTCGGCAGCGTGGGCTTCAAGACCCAGCGTGCGCACACCATCACTCCGCGGATGCGGATGGAGCTCCGCTCGGCCCTCTCGTGGAAGGACGAGCTGGAGGCGGCCCTGGACCGGCTCCTCGGTGCGGTGCGCCCCGCCCCGAAAGCAACACGAGGCCGCCCGTCGCCCAAGGCGACGAGGGCCTCGCGAGGCTCTCAGCTGTAGTGCGGGTCAGGCGATGTAGTCGGCGAGCTCGTTGAGCATCGCGGCCTTGGGGCGGGCGCCGACGATCGACTTCACGACCTCGCCACCCTGGTAGACGTTGATCGTCGGGATGCCGGTGACGCGGTACGACGACGGGGTGACCGGGTTCTCGTCGACGTTCATCTTGAAGAACGTGATCTTGTCGCCGTGGGCGGCGGCGATCTCGTCGAGGATCGGTCCGACCTGGCGGCACGGGCCGCACCACTCGGCCCAGAAGTCCACGAGGACCGGCTTGTCTGACTTGAGGACCTGCGCCTCGAACTCGGCGTCGGTCACGGCAGCGATGTTCGCCACGGGAACTCCTTCATCTGGGGTTTGTCGGTGCGGTGGGTCTGTCCTCAGTGAACACCAGGTGGGGGACAGTTGTTCCCCGACACGGGGAACCGGGGAGGTCTCAGAGGCCCGCGGTCTGGACGCTCTCGGTGACCGCTTCGGCGGCGAACGCGTCCTGGGCCTGGCCCGAGGTGGCGGCGGTGTGATCCAGGTCGGCGAGGTAGCGCTCGGCGTCCAGGGCGGCCGCGCAACCGGTGCCCGCGGCGGTGATCGCCTGGCGGTAGTGATGGTCGACCAGGTCTCCGGCGGCGAAGACTCCGGACAGGTTGGTCGCGGTGGACGGCTGCTGGACCAGGACGTAGCCGTTGTCATCGAGGTCCACCTGGCCGGTCAGCAGCTCGGAGCGCGGGTCGTGGCCGATCGCGATGAACAGACCCGTGGCAGCGAGGTTCGTGCTCTCCCCGCTGACGGTGTCCTTGATCGTCAGCGACTCGAGCCGGTCGGCACCGTTGATCTCCTCGATTCGTGAGTTCCAGATGATCTCGAGCTTGGGGTCGGCGAAGGCCCGCTCCTGCATGATCTTGGAGGCGCGCAGCTCGTCGCGGCGCACGATCAGCGAGACCTTGGAGCCGAAGCGGGTCAGGAAGGTGGCCTCCTCGATCGCCGAGTCACCACCACCGACGACGGCGATGTGCTGATCGCGGAAGAAGAACCCGTCGCAGGTCGCGCACCAGGACACGCCGCGCCCGGAGAGCTCCTCCTCGCGGGGCAGGCCGAGCTTGCGGTAGCCAGAGCCGGTGGCGAGCACGACGGCGCGCGCGGTGTAGGTGTCGGTCGCCGTCTTCACGACCTTGAGGTCACCGGTGAGGTCGACCTCGACGATGTCGTCGGCGACCAGCTCGGCCCCGAACCGCTCGGCCTGGGCGCGCATCTCGTCCATCAGCGCCGGACCCATGATGCCGTCGCGGAAGCCGGGGAAGTTCTCGACCTCGGTGGTGTTCATCAGCGCACCGCCGGCCGTCACGGAGCCCTCGAAGACCAGCGGCGCGAGGCTCGCCCGCGCGGCGTAGACGGCCGCCGTGTAGCCGGAGGGGCCGGAGCCGATGATGATGACGTTGCGGGGGGACTCGGTGGAGTCGGACATGGGGCGGGCTCTCCTCGATCGGTGGACGTCGATGGAACCGATCGTAGGCGAGGGACATTCCCCGGTCTGCGGCGCTCAGCGGGCGGGGAGCGAGATCGACCGGACCACGTCGGCGCTTCCGCACTGGAACAGGTCGACCACCTGGGTGTCACCGGTTGCCCGGCGGAAGACGAGGACGCCGGGGTCACCGTCGTAGCGGACCGGGACGAAGACTCCCTGGCCCCAATCGGCCGGGGCGCAGTCGAACTGCGGCACCCGGGCCGTGGCGGCGCCGGTCTCGGGTGAGGAGCTGGTGTCATAGGAAAGTGAGCCGTTTACGGCGTCCAGCGCGGTGCGCTGGCGCAGCCGGGTGACCTCGGTGGAGAAGGCGTCGGAGTCGATCGTGACGGCGCGACGCAGGGCGTACGACGGGGTCGGGGCGGCCGCGAGGGCGTCACCGGCGGCCTCGGGGAGGATGCTGTCGTTCGGTGCGTCCTTGGCGTCGGTGCGGGCCGGCTGGGCACTGCTCGCGGTGTCGGCGCTCTCGCCCTGGACACCGACCACCTGGGCGAGGCCGAACCCGACGGCGACCACGGCCGCTGCGGCGGCCAGCAGCGAGGTCACCCGGCGTCGCCGGCGGCGCGAAGCGATCTCGGTGACGGTCGCGGTGGCACCGTCGTCGCCACGCACCAGGCCGGCGAGGACCCGGTCGAGGCGGTCGACCACGTCCGCCGGCGCGGGCTCGGCGTGCCGCGCCTCGGCGAGCAGGCGGCGTACCTCCTGGTCCTCGGCGGGAGTCAGGCGGGCGTCGTCGGTCATGGTCAGGTCCTCCTCTCGTGGCTCGGGGTCGGGCAGTGCGGGTCGCGGGGTCGCCTCACGTTGCGGTGGGTGGTCCGCGTGGGCTGTCGGAGGGTGGGACGGGGGCCGACCCGTCGAGGTTCCGGCCGGGAGGGTGTCGCGGGTCACCCTGCTCACGCAGGACGCCGAGCAGCACGGCCAGTCTGGTCCGTCCGCGCGAGCATCGCGACTTCACGGTCCCGACCGCGCAGTCGAGCATGGCCGCGGCCTCCGCCACCGGGTACCCCTCCATGTCGACCAGCACCAGCGCCGCCCGCTGCTCGGGCGGGAGGGTCGCCAACGCCCTGAGCACCGCACGGCGCCGGTCCGCGAGGACGCTCAGGTCGGCGGGATCGGCATCAGCGGTCGTCGCGGACACCAGCGACCCGCGCGCGCCGTACTCCTCGAGGTCGTCGGGCAGCGGCTCGGCCCTGCGTACCTTGGCCGCGCGCAGCCGGTCCAGGCAGGCGTTGACGACGACCCGGTGCAGCCAGGTGGTGACGGCGGCCTCGCCGCGGAACGTCGCGGCCCGACGGTAGGCCGCGACCATCCCGTCCTGCAGCCCGTCGGCGGCGTCCTCGGGGTTGCCCATGGTGCGCATCGCGACCGCCCACAGCCGGTCGCGGTGGCGCGCGAAGAGCTCACCGAACGCCTCCGGGTCGCCGGCGACGTGAGCACGCAGCAGCTCCGCGTCGCTGATCGGCTCTTCCTCGGACGGCGGCTCGCTCATCCGCGGACCACCACCTCGGCGACCTCACCCCGGAAGCCGCTGTCGATCTGGGGCAGCGAGGTCAGCCACACCGTGACGTAACGTCCGGTCGCCGGCTGGTCGAGGGTCAGTTGCTGCCGGGTGCCGCCGGAACCCGTGGCCGCGGGGGTGAGAGTCCGGATCCCGACAGGAGCCTTGTCGGTGACGTAGATCGAGACGTCGGTCGGCGAGCCGACCAGGGTGAGGTCGACACCACTCACGGACTGCGAGCTGCCCAGGTCGAGGGTGAGCCCGACCCCGGTCTTCAACCCGCCGGGACCGAAGTTCTGGTCGTAGGTCATCGTGCGCCAGGCGGTGGCCGGATCTCCGTCGACGGCGAGTGGTGCCAGCTCCGGGTTCTCCTCGGGCGGGCTCCCCTGTGGGTCGAAGTCGGTGGCCACCAGCCCCGTCAAGGGGCTCGCCGAGGCGGTCGACCCAGACGGTGTGGGCGTGCTGCTGGGGTCGGGGTCCGCCCCGAGGGGGGTCTTGCCCCGACCCAGGTTGTAGGCGACGACGACCGCCACCAGGAGCAGGAGGCTGGCCGCGATCACCCCGGCCAGCCGTAGCCAGCTGCGTCCAGGGACCTCGTCGTCCTCAGGCGGCTCCTCGCCGATGACGGCCCCCATGCCGGTTCCGGTGCTGGTGTGCTGGCCGGTCTCGGGGTCCGGGCCGTCCCACGGCCAGAAGTTCCGCTCGGCGTTGCTCGGCGGCGCCCCGGGGCGGGGCTTGCGGAGCGGCTCGCCGTTCCCCGGGGTCGGGGCGAAGAGCGGCCGTTCCGGGGGCTCCTCGAACGGCGGAGGTGGGGGTGCCGGAGTTTCCCGGGCCACGAGCCAGGACACGTCGTCGGTGATGTCGTCGAAGATGGGCAGCCCGGCCTGGGTCGGCTGCTCGACCGGAGGGCCCGGAGCCTCGGGCGGCGTCGCGGGTGACTCCGCGGGTGACTCCGAGGCCGGCGCCGGGTGTGGTGGCAGCGCCGGCAGGGCCACCGTCTCGGGACCGGCCAGGTTGTTGCGGGCCGCGACTTCCGCCTCGGCCATGCCGGTGGTGTCGCCGACGAACTCGTGGAGGTAGTCGGCGATGCCGCGCGCGGTGGTCAGGTCGTGGGCGCTGCGGGTGTGGGCACCGCCCGGCAGGGCGTACGGGTTGAGCACCTCGTCGCACAGACTGTCCAGCGGGCGCGGGATGCCCGCTCGCACCTGCCTGGGGCGCAGGATCCGCCCGTGCTCCTGAGGCGCCTCGGCCACCTCCGAGTGGGAGGTGCCGGGCCACCGGCCGGTGAGTGCGCAGTAGAGCAGGCCGCCGAGATCGGCGATGTCGGTGGCCTTGCGTCCGGGCGGAAGGCCGCGCAACGCCGCGTCGACGGCGAACCCGATGACCCGAACCGCGCCGGTGTGGTCCACCAGGACGTTCTCGGGGACCAGACGACCGTGGCTGACCTCTGCCTCGTGCGCCACCGCTATCGACTCGGCGACCTCGGCCACCAGCCACGCGGCGCGACGAGCGGCGAGGGGCCCCTCGTGCGCCACCATCACGTCGAGCGAGCTTCCGGTGCCCCACTCGTTCACGACGAAGCAGAGACCGTCGACCTGGTCTGCGTCGAGCACCCGCAGGAGGTGGCGCTCGTGCACCGTGGCGGAGCGGCGGGCGGCGTCGAGCAGCCCGGCCGCGCGTTCGTCGTCGGCCGCGATCACGTGCAACGCCACGTGCCGCTCCAGGACCCGGTCGTGGGCACGCCAGAACCGGCCGGCGCCACTCTCGGTCAGCAGGTCGATCAGCCGGTAGCGGTCGGCAAGCACGTCACCTGGCCGGATGGAGTTCGGCACGCCTCTCCCCTCTGGACTTCCGCGAGCACGGGCTCTTGGGCTGACTACCGGCCATCGTAGGGCGCCTCAACGGCGTCGCGCGGACGGGAGGCGCCGCGTCACGGTCTCGATCACGTCGGTGATCTCGTTGAGACGCAAGCGGTGCGCCAGGATGACGAAGACGACGACGTCGACGGTGCTCACGATCAGGAGCCGGAGCCCGGCCAGCGCCTGGTTGGGGTTCTGTCCGAGCCCTCCCAGCAGTCGCTGGATCGCGAAGGCGACCGCGGTGGAGACGAGAGCAGCGAGGATCGCCCTGGTCAGAAAGCGGACCAGGACCGGTGTCTGCAGCCCACCCAGGACCCGGCGCAGCACGGCGTACGAGAGAGCGGAGCCGACGGCGTACGACGAGGCGTAGGCAACCACCAGGGAGGGAGAGGTGTGCTCGGGGTCGGTGCGCGCGACGAGGATCAGGGCGACCGCGATGTTCGTGGCGGCGACGCCGCACTGGATCCAGAAGACCGTGCGGGTGCGTTCGAGGGCGTAGAAGCCGCGGAGCATCAGGTAGTGGACGGTGAAGAGCAGGAGCGCCGGGCCGAAGAGCGCCAACGACAGCGTGAAGAGCTGGTAGTGGTCGCGGACGGCGCCGAACGAGACCGTGTTCGCGACGTCTCGCGCGATCAGCGGCATCAGGAAGGCGAACGGGATGATCACCGCGAGCGCCGTGCGCAGCGTCCCGGCGAGGCTTCGACCCAGGCCGGCCAGGTCGCCGTCGGCGGCGCGGGCGGCGAGCCTTGGCAGGACCGCGGTGGCGAGCGAGACGGTGATCACGGCGTGCGGGACCATCACGATCAGGAACGTGGTGGAGTAGACCGTGTAGCCCGTGCCCGGGTCGCCCGCGCTCGCGGCGCAGCCGGTGCCACCCGAGGCGAGCCGGACGACGACGGTGTAGGCGATCTGGTTGACGATGACGAACAGGACGGTCCAGATCCCGAGGCGCAGGGTGTGGGCGAGGCCGGTGCCGCGGAAGTCGAAGCGG
Organism: Nocardioides sp.; assembly: GCA_046597165.1. Lineage (GTDB taxonomy): Bacteria > Actinomycetota > Actinomycetes > Propionibacteriales > Nocardioidaceae > Nocardioides. Next base: position 11,293 of record JBKJLD010000049.1, on the reverse strand, counting down.
GGACGATAGGTGAAGCCCGCCTTCTTGAGGTACGGCACCAGGATCAGCAGCTGCACGACGATGCCGGCGGTCGCGCCCAGCCCGAGCAGCAGCTCCTGGCCTCCGGTGAAGCCGGAGTACTGCTCGCCAGGGGACGTGCTGCCGTAGATCAGCAGGTAGGCGACCAGGACGGCCACGGAAATGACGTTGTTGGCGATCGGGGCCCACATCATCGGCCCGAACCGTCCGCGGGAGTTCAGGATCTGTCCGACCAGGACGAACATCCCGTAGAAGAAGACCTGCGGCAGGCAGTACTGAGCGAAGGCGATCACGGAGGCCCGCTGGGTCTCCAGACCTGCACCGTCGAAGCAGGAGTTGAGGTAGAGCGACATCACCCACGGAGCCGCCGCCACCAGCAGCACGGTGACGCCGGCGAGGAAGAGCGCCGCCAGGGTGATGATCCGGTTGGTGTAGGCCTCGCCGCCGTCGGGGTCGTTCTTCATCGCCCGGACCAGCTGCGGCACCAGCACGGCGTTGAAGACGCCGCCGGCCAGCAGGATGTAGAGCATGTTCGGGATCGTGTTGCCGATCGTGAAGAGGTCGGCGTGCAGCAGGTTGCCCAGCGCGGCCGTCAGCAGGAAGGCCCGTACGAATCCACTCAGCCGGGAGACGACGGTCCCCGAGGCCATCACCAGGCTGGACGAGAGAATCTTCGCGTCGTCGCCCGCGTCGTCGCGGGTCTGGCTCATGGGGCGCTCCGCCGGGCCCTGGCCGCCGCTCGTACTCGGCGGAAGAGCCGCACGGCGATGGCGGCGAAGAGCAGTGCGACCCCACTGCCGAGGATCACCCAGATCACCTGGCTGACCTGGGCGGACCGGATCGGGAGCACATCGCTCGAGCCCAGCGGGGTGCCGTCGGTGTCGGTGACCGTCAGGGTCACGTTGTGGATGCCGGGGCTGCGGGTGGAGGCGGTCAGGAGCACGGTCGTGCGACCGTTCGGGCCGATCTCCACGGTGCTGTCCGGTGCGGAGATGGTCAGGTCCGGATCGGTCAGGGCCTGCACGCTGACGGTGACCGGTTCTTCGAGATTGTTGACGATGGTGGCGGCGAAGCGCCCACTGGCGCTCGACAGGGTCACCGAACGGGGGGCCTCGATCTGGATCGACGCGAGCCGGGCGGTGATCCAGTCGTTGGAGCGGTCGGCTGCGGCCCGTGAGGCGTCCGGGTGCTTGCGACTTGCGTACGACGCGTCGTGCAGCGCCTCGTCGGCGACGGTCCCGGCGACCGCGTCGTTGCGGGTCAGCACGGTCTGCAGCGTCTGCCCAGCGGTGACGAGGGAGGCGACCGACGCGAAGTTGACGGCATCGAGCTCGCGCCGCCCCTGACGCCCGGGATAGGTCAGGTCATCGAGCGGCACCGCCTTGCCCGGACGGCCCGCGAGGTCACTCACCCGCGCAAGGTGGACCCAGTCGAGGTCGAGCCCTTCGAAGAAGCCGGGGCTGACGCTCGGGGACCAGCTCTCCGGGAGTACGACGACCAGCGGCTGGTGGCCCGGGGCCAGCAACCGCACGGCCGCTTCGCTGAGGATGCGCTGGCGCAGGGCCACGGGGGCGAGCGGGTTGTCCGGTCCCGGGCCGCCCTCGGCGGCTCCGGAGGAGGTCGGCACCAGCCGGTGGCCAGCGGTGCGCGCCACCCCGGGTGCGTCACCCGGAAACATCCGGTCGGTCACCAGGATGGTCGAGCCGGGGTCGCTGATCGTGATGCCCGCCGCATTGAGATAGCCGGACGGCGAACCGATCGCCGGGCTCATCCGCAGACCCCAGGGGGGCAGCGAAGTGCCGCTGCGGGCCCGGGCCCGGTCGTACAGCGACGGCGCCCGTTCGGCGGCCGCGGCCACGTCCAGGTCGCCGAACGGCAGGGCGAGGATCTGGTTGCCCCGCAGGGCCTCGTGCAGCCGGTCGAGCCACGTGGAGCCTGCCTCCGCGGCTGCGGCAGCGTCCGGGCTCTGGTCCGTCCCGACCGTGGGGTCCGGCTCGGCGGTGCCCGAAGCGGTGGGTGACGGCGACTCGCTCGGGGTCCCGGGGTCCGCGCCCACCGTGGCGCCCAGGGAACGCGGCGGGTTGCCGTCGGCCAGGGTGCGCACGGTCTCGGGCAGGCTCGGGTCGAGCAACCAGGTCAGGGGACGGGAGCCGGCCGAGGCCCCGAAGTCGACGAGCGACCGGAGCCGACCTTCCGGTGAGAGCGCCTTGGTCCAGCCCGGGAGGCCTTCGAGGCTCCCGTCCGCGGCGTACGACGTGCCTCGCCGCAGCGGCACCACCAGCGCCGTGTCCACGTGCTGACGGGTGTGCGGGATCAGGGGGAGGAACGTGCGGGCCCGGCCGTCGGCGCCGTCCACCCGGCCGTCGGGCCCGGTGCCCAGCGCGTGCACTCCGAACCAGTAGACGCCGGCCTCGGTGACGTGCAGGTCGGCCCGGGGCACCTTGATGGAGAACTGGGCGCTCTGCCCCGGGTCGATGTCGCTGAGGCGGTCGTAGGTGCCGGGGTCCGTGATCCTGCCGCCCACGTACGTCGCGGGTTCGGTGGCCGCAGCGCTCTCGAGGTCGGCGGCGGAACCGATGGGACTCGTCGAGATGAAGGCGTAGACGTCAACGGAGGTCCAGGGGGTGGCGTCCTCGTTGGTGACCGACCCGGTGACCCGGACCGCGCCCTTCTTCGGGATGGTCGAGGGGGCGAGCGTGTCGATCGTCACCGAGAGCGGCGTCGTCTCGCCAGCCGCTCGTGCGCGGCGGCGTTCCTGGATCCCGCCAGTCGCCAGTCGGGAGTGCAGGCCGGTGGTCTGCGGGGGCTTCTCGCTGGGGCTCGAAGGGGTCATCGCCGCAGCGCCCGGGGCCGCGGCCAGCGTCAGGGCTGCCGCCGCGAGGGCAGGCAGCAGCGACGTTGGGCGGAACACGCGCCGACTCTATCGGCCGCCGCGTGGGCGCCCGGGAAGGTGCGCCGGCCCGGCGAGCGCAGCCGGGGGACTAAAGTGGCCTCCCGTGTCCGACGCCCCCCTGCCGCCGCTCCAGATCGCCGACGTCCAGCGCTCGGCCGGCGTCGAGCTGGAGCGCATCGCCTCGGTCATCGACGAGCTGGGCCGCCGCTTCGCCGCGGCGGGCCACGAGCTGGCCCTGGTCGGGGGCCCGGTACGCGACGCGATGCTCGGACGCCAGCACAACGACCTCGACTTCACCACCTCCGCGCGCCCCGACGAGACCGAGGCGCTGCTCACGGGATGGGCCGACGCGATCTGGGACATGGGGCGGGCCTTCGGCACCATCGGGTGCCGCAAGGGAGAGTGGCAGGTCGAGATCACGACGTACCGCTCGGAGTCCTACGACCCGAACTCCCGCAAGCCGGACGTCGACTTCGGCGACACCCTCGCCGGCGATCTGGGACGGCGGGACTTCACGGTCAACGCGATGGCCGTGCTCGTGCCGGGCCGCCAGTTCGAGGACCCCTTCGGCGGAGTCGTGGACCTCGCCCACCGGGTGCTGCGCACACCGGGGCGTCCGGAGGACTCGTTCTCCGACGACCCGCTGCGGATGATGCGCGCCGCCCGGTTCTCGGCGCAGCTGGGGTTCAGCGTCGACCCGGCCGTGGTCACCGCGATGACGGCCATGGCGGACCGGATCGAGATCATCTCCGCAGAGCGGGTCCGCGACGAGCTCGTCAAGCTGATCTGCGCGCCCTACCCCCGGCTCGGGCTCACCCTCCTCGTCGAGACCGGTCTGGCGCAGCGGGTGCTGCCGGAGCTACCCGCCCTGGCGCTCGAGCGCGACGAGCACCATCGCCACAAGGACGTCTACGAGCACACCCTGACCGTCCTGGAGCAGTCGATCGAGCTCGAGTCGCGCCTGCCCGGCGGCGGCCCCGACTTCGTGTCGCGGTTTGCGGCCCTGATGCACGACGTGGGCAAGCCGCGCACCCGCAAGTTCCTCGATGACGGCACGGTCACCTTCCACCACCACGACGTGGTGGGCGCCAAGATCACCCGCAAGCGGATGAAGGCGCTGCGCTTCTCCAACGATGAGATCGACGCCGTGAGCGACCTCGTCGAGCTGCACCTGCGCTTCCACGGCTATGGCTCGGGGGAGTGGACCGACTCCGCGGTCCGCCGCTACGTGCGCGACGCCGACGGCCAGCTCGAGCGGCTCCACATGCTGACCCGGGCGGACTGCACCACCCGCAACCAGCGCAAGGCCGACCGGCTCCGTCGCACCTACGACGAGCTCGAGGAGCGGATCGCCCGGCTCTCCGAGGAGGAAGAGCTGGCCTCGATCCGGCCCGACCTCGACGGCAACGAGATCATGGAGATCCTCGGCATCGGGCCGGGGCGCCAGGTCGGCCAGGCCTACCACCACCTGCTCGAGCTGCGAATGGACCGAGGCCCGATGTCGCCTGCCGAAGCCCGGGCCGCGCTGCTGGAGTGGGCAGCGGAGCAGGGCTGAGCGGGTGTCCCACTCAGGTGCGCGTCTCCTGCTCCTGGTCGCTGTCGCGGTCACCGGACTCCAGTTCCACCAGTCACCCCACCAGCTCCTGACCGCGCTGGTCCTGACCCTGCTCCTGGTCGGGTTGCTGCTCGTGACGGTGGGACCGGGCCGGAGGTGGCGGATCACCGGCGCCTGGGCGGACCCCGCCCGGGTGGCCCCGGTCGTGGTGGCGCTGTCCGTGGTGGTGACCGGCTTCCAGCTGGCGGACCCGGTGGCCGTTCCGCTGGTCGGGCGCGTCGCGCTCGCCGCGTCGTACACCCTGCTGGGACTGCTCGCCTGTCGCGCCCCGCGGGGCCGCGGCACCGCCTGGTTCCTGGTCTTCCTGCTGGCCCACGCCGCGCTGACCCTGGTGGCGCTGCACGCAGCGACCCCGATCATCGACGTGAAGGTCTTCCTCCACGACGGAGTCCACGCGCTGCTCTCCGGACACGACCCATTCGGTGGCAGCATCGCCAACCCCTACTCGCCGGCTCGCACCGATCTCTACTGGGCCCCCTCCCTGATCGAGGGGAACCGGATCCTGGTCGGGTTCCCGTACCTTCCGGGACTCCTGGTGGCCGAGGTGCCCGGCTACCTGCTCGGCGACCCGCGCCTGGGGCACCTCGCGGCCCTGCTCCTCCTGGCCGTCCTCCTGCGCCGCCTCGCCACCGACGACGCCGGTCGGGCCCTCGCCCTGCTGGCCGTGGCCTCGCCCCTCGCGACGGGGCTGACGATGAACTACCTGGTGGAGCCCGTCGTCATGCTCGCCCTCGGCCTGCTCGTGCTTGCCGTTCGTCGTGGGACCAGCGGCAGAGGCGCCTTGTCGCTCGCGCTGCTCCTGGCCAGCAAGCAGTACGTCGTGGTGATGCTGCCGGTGCTGCTGATCGTCCGTCGTCGGCTAGGTCTGGCACCCGTCCTGGCGGGGACGGCGCTGGCCATCGCCGTCACCTCGGCGTTCCTGGCGGCGGATCCGGGTGGGTTCTGGCACGACGTGGTCACCGTGCAACTGCTCCAGCCCTACCGTCCGGACTCGATCTCGCTGCTGGTGGCCGTCGGCAACACCTGGGGCCGCCCGCCCGAGTGGGTGACCGGGGCGCTTCCGCTCGTCGCAGGGCTGCTCGTGTCGACGCTGGTGGCGGTGCGGACCCGGTCGGGTGCCACGGCCACGGCGCTCTGCGTGGGTCTGAGCCTGATGGCGACGGTGCTGCTGTCCAAGCAGGCGTTCCCCAACTACTACGCCCTGGTCCAGGCGGCGCTGGTCATGGCGAGCATCACATGGCCGGGCGACGACACGGACCCTACGATCACCAGAACCCCCGTGACCAAAGGAACCCGATGACGCAGACCGATATCCAACCGCTGCTCGAAGAGACCGTCGACGTCGATGCCACGCCCGCCCGCGTGTGGGCGCTCGTCTCCGACCTGCCGCGGATGGCCACCTGGAGTCCTCAGGTCGTCAGGACGTTCGTGCGGGGCGGCCCCGTCCAGCTGGGCACCCGCACCTTCAACATCAACCGGCGTGGTCCGCTCTTCTGGCCGACCCAGGCCAAGGTGGTGCGCTTCGAGCCACACAGCCAGATCGCGCTGCGGATCAAGGACAACTTCACGATCTGGTCCTTCCAGCTCTCCGAGACGGACAGCGGCGGCACTCGCATCACCCAGCGCCGCGAGGCGCCCGACGGCCTCTCCACCATCTCGATCCGGCTGACCAAGGCCGTGCTCGGCGGTCAGGACGTCTTCACCTCCGAGTTGCGCGACGGGATGCGTCAGACCCTGGCCCGGATCAAGGCCGAGGCCGAGGCCTGAGCGAGCGTCGCGCCGCTGTTTCGACCCGCAACGAAACCGGCCCCCCGTCCGAGGACGGGGGGCCGGTGACGTGCTCAGCGCGACGGCGTCAGAAGAAGAACCCGTCGATGTAGGCGCGCCCGCGCAGGACCACCAGTCGGAGCTGGTGCTTCCCGGGTCCCAGGTCGGCGAAGGCGGTGTGGAAGCCGAGCTGGGGCGCCTGGCTCGACCCGTCGAACCGGATCACGCCGACCCGGTTGCCGTCCACGAACACCCGCGCCTTGCCGCCCTCGGCGCTGCGAGCGTGGGTGATGTCGAGGTCCGAGCCCGCGAAGCCCATCCTCAGGACGTCCCGGCCGCGCCCCGAGCCGGCGTTGTCGCAGTAGGCGCCGCCCCGAGCATCACGCGAGGCGACCATCTGCCAGCTGCCGTGCTCCCGCACCCGGCCGGAGCCGCACTGGACCTCGTGACGCACCACGACCCGCTGCGTCACCGAGTCGGTCCCGCCGTCGCCGTCGCGGACAGTGAGGGTCACCTGTCGCGCTCCGGCCAGGTCGAACCGGGTCCGGACGACCCGGCCGACCGCGTCCACCGTTGCTCCACCGTCGTCGAAGTTCCACTCGTAGACGAGGTTGCCGGCTGCGGTCTCGGGGTCGGAGGAGCCACGTGCGCTCAGGGTCACGCGGCGGTGCTGGACCGGTGAGCCGGGCTTGACCCGCATGACGGCAGTCGGGTCCTGGTTGGCCGGGGACTCGGTCACCGTGACGCTCACCTGGTCGGTGTCGGTGGCTCCGCTGGGGTCGGTGACCAGCAACGTCACTGCGTAGGTGCCGGGGGCGGTGAAGGTGTGGCTGACCTCGCGACCGGCCGCGTCCTTGGTGCTGCCGCCGTCCCCGAAGTCCCAGCTGTAGTCGAGGTTGGCGGGTGTCTCGGCGTCGGTCGTGCCGGCGCCGTTGAACGCCACCGGCTCATCCGTCGTTGCCGTCTGACGGTCGGCCGCGGCCTTGGCCGTGGGCGCCGTGTTGCTGACCGGGGTGGGCGAGGTGTAGCCGTAGTCGAACGTGCTACAGCCCGTACCCATCGTGAACCGCACGTCGCCGGTCAGGTTCCCGTCCGAGGTCTGCGGGCCGACGTCGGTGCCGCTCAACTGGAGCACCTTGAAGCCGAGGCAGTTGTACTGGAAGCGCCACGGTGTCTTCTTGCTCGGGTACCTCGGATCGACCGAGGTCTCGGCAGGGTTGACGTAGTTGTCGGTGTGGCCCTCACCAGCGTCGGAGTAGACCGAACGGGCCTTGGTGGCAACGAACGCGGCGTCGTTCAGGTTGGGCGTCGCGCTGCCGGGGGTCGGGACGGAGTCCAGCGGCGACTGTGCCGGCGGATCGTCGGTCCCGGCGTTGCCATAGCCGTGTGCCTCGTCGGTGTAGGCCAGGTATAGCCCCGGGTCCCAGCCGATCGGGTCCCGGTCGATCTGTCCGTGGCCGTCGTCGTCGAAGCCCGAACGGTCGCGCATCTCGAGGTAGTAGGCGTGGTCCTGCTTGGACTCGGCCCCGGCCTGGAGGTAGGTCCAGCCGAGCGTGCACTGCTGCGCGACGGTGAGGTTCTCCCGGCAGCCGCCGTTGTAGACCGCGGGGTCCGTCGGCCCGCCGGTCGTCTCCAGGTCCGAGTTGAACAGGACCTTCTCGCCACCACCGTTGGGCAGGGTGGCCACGACCTTGACGTCGTCGATGAACCAGCCGGGTCGGGCCAGACCGGGGTCGGTTGCGTAGCTGAACCGCAGGGCTCCGGTCGCCTTGCCGGCCAGGTCGCTGATGTCGTAGCTGTCCTTGACGAAGACCGGGTCGGGGTAGGACCCGGTCAGGCGGTCGGGCGTGTCGGTCCCGGCGTCGTAGGAGCCACTGGTGCCGGTGATGCCGTTGTCGTACTTGGCCTGGCAGGCGTTCTGGTTGGGGTTGCCGGGGACGCCGGCGTTCGACGTGGTGTAGCCGTTGTCGGACTTGTGCGAGGTGTAGGTCTTGCCACCGTCGGAGGTGGTCATGACGAAGCCGTAGTCGAAGTCCCACTCGATGTCCCAACGGGACTTGAAGGACAGGTTCACGGTGCTGCCGGCCGGCAGCGTCGCGAGGCCGGGGATGGCCAGGTCGAGGTTGCGTGCCGCGTCCGGAGCACAGCCGAAGTCGTTGCCGGAGCCGGACCACCATGCGTGGCTTGCGGAGGCCTTGTCTCCGGTGTCGAAGGCCGCCGGGTCGAGCAGCTGACGGCCGGGAAGCTTGGCCACGAACATCTGCGAGTTGTGGACGATGCCGTCGGCGCCGTTGGTCAGCGTGTACGGCGTCCCGTCGGCGCTCTGCCAGTGGATGACGCCGGTGTCCTGCTTGGAGTCGGTCCAGTTGTTGACGGTGCGGGTCTCGGAGTTGTTCAGCACCTCCGGCACCACCCAGCCGAGCTCCTGGCGCGAGTAGGCGTCCATGTTCTGAGACTTGTCGGTGGCCATCAGGTTCCAGTCGCCGTAGGTCTGCCGGCTTCCGGTCGAGTAGAAGTCGGGAAGGCCGAGGGAGTGGCCGTACTCGTGGGAGATGACCGAGGCCTTGTCGATCGCGGTCTCGGGGTTCAGGTTGTAGGGACCCACCCGCACGTAGACGGGGTGCGTGGTCACCGTGGTCGTCTTGGCCTTGTAGGTGGTGTCGGTCCAGTACAGCGGCCGACCCTCGAGGTCCTTGAGCTGGTCGTCGGTGGTGATGCCGGGAAGGCCGGTCACCGGGTCGCTGTAGTAGTACTCGAGTGAGGAGCTGTGCGGCCAGATGTTGTCGTACGGCGCGGTGTCGGACTGCGCGTCCGTGCACGCCCCGAGCTGCGAGGCACCGTTGCCTCCGCACCCGGCGAAGACGCCCATGAAGAAGTCGACCACGCCGTCCTTGTCGGTGTCGTAGTCGGAGTAGTCGATCTCCGGGTCGGCGATGGCCACGGCGTCGGCGACGATCTTGCCGGTCGTGCCGCAGCCGGAGTCGATGTTCTGCAGGGTGCCGACGCCGGCCTCGGCGCCGAGGATGGCCGAGCCGTTTGAGTCGTCGCCGTAGTAGTCGGTGTCACCGGGGAGGTTGTAGACGCCGTTGGTGATGCGGGCGGGGTACAGCGCGGTGCCCTGGGGGTTGACGGGGGAGTCGGCGTAGGTGTGGCCGTGGCAGGTGTTGAGCTGCGTCGGAACGGTCTTGGTGAAGGGGAAGCCGGGGCCGTAGCTGGCGAAGTCGGCGGTCGCGATGCCGGCCGAGGGGACGGTCCCGTGGGGGAACAGCTGCCCCAGCGACATCTCCTGGTAGAGGTTGAAGGTCGAGCCCGCGACGGAGGGGTCGTTGATCTTTGCTGCGAGGCCCTCGCCGCTGTGGGTGGTCTGGTACTTGCGGTCGGTGTACTGGATCGGCACCACGGGGAACGGGCGGTCGCCGTAGCGGGCGGTGTCGTAGGCCGTGTCGGGCGGGATCACCTTGGGGCCGTGGCTGGTGACGGTGGTGGGGGAGGTCTCCGCCAGCGTGGCGGTGGTCGACAGGTCACGCCACACGATGGTCGGCATGGCGGTGGTCGAGGCGGCCCTGCTCATCAGGACGAGGGTGGCGGTGCCGGGTCCGTCCGAAGGCGTGTAGCCGTCGACGGGGACCGTCCACTGGACCTGTTGCGGCGCGACGGTGTGCGTACCGGGGCCGCTGGCGTCGGTGATGGTCGAGCCCGCCGGAGCGTTGACGGTGACGGTCGCGGTTGTCGGGGTGATGGAGGTGTTGGAGACGATGATCCGTGAGGGGTAGGTCTCACCGGGCTTCACCCAGCCCACCGACGACACGAAGCTGTCCACGATGGACAGGCCGGGGGTGGCCGGGGCCACGTTGGTCGAGCCGGCCCCGGCGTCGGAGGCCTGGTAGGAGGCGTACGACGCGTCGAGGGCGCGCAGCCCGAGCTGGAGCGGGGCGTTGGAGCGCGGCAGCGAGCGGGAGACCGCACCCGGCACGGTGGTCGAGAAGGTCCCGTCGCCGGCGGCCGTGACGTCCTGGGTGCCGAGCACCCGTCCCGTGGCGTCGGTGACGGCCAGGGTGAACCGGGCGGGAACGCCCTGGCCGGGCCGGCCCACCACGTCCTGGGTCACCTTGCTGATGGTGCCGGACACGGTGAAGTCGGCCCCGCGCCTGACGGTTGCCGTCTGGGCGTCGAACTGAGCGGTCAGCAGCTGCTTGCCGAAGGTGGCGGCCGGACCGGGGCGGGTGGCCGCGGTGGCGACCGACGCCGGCAGGGTGACGAGACCGGTGGCGAGGCCGGCGACCAGTGCGGTGGTGACCGCTGCGGTGCGCAGGCGTCGGTGTTGGTGCACAGACATGGGGCATCCTCAGGACGTGGAGTCGCGCGGCAATTGACGCGATGACACGGCAACGAGCCGAGGGTAGGAACGGTTACGCGCGGGCGGCCGTGGCGTCCAGCACGCAGCAGGGCCCGGACCGTTGCGGTCCGGGCCCTGCTGGTCGTTCACGGGTGCGAGCGGGAGGTCACTCCTCGCCGGCGATGAAGGCCTCCACGCGGCGGCGGCCCTCGTCGTCGGGGAGCTGCACCGGCGGGGACTTCATGAGGTACGACGACGCCGAGATGATCGGGCCACCGAGCCCCCGGTCCTTGGCGATCTTCGCGGCGCGGATCGCGTCGATGATGATGCCGGCCGAGTTGGGGGAGTCCCAGACCTCGAGCTTGTACTCGAGGTTCAGCGGGACGTCGCCGAAGGCGCGGGCCTCGAGGCGGACGTAGGCCCACTTGCGGTCGTCGAGCCACTGGATGTAGTCGGACGGTCCGATGTGGACGTTGCGGGCACCGAGGTCGTGGCCGATGTTGGAGGTGACGGCCTGCGTCTTCGAGACCTTCTTGGACTCCAGGCGGTCGCGCTCCAGCATGTTCTTGAAGTCCATGTTGCCGCCGACGTTGAGCTGGTAGGTGCGGTCGAGCACCACGCCGCGGTCCTCGAACAGCTTGGCCATCACCCGGTGGGTGATGGT
>JBKJLD010000086.1:0-36470 GCA_046597165.1 Nocardioides sp. | reverse complement strand
CGCCGAGGATGCCGAGGGCTGGCTCACCGACCGACGCCGCGAGATCAAGAACGAGGACTGGACCCCACCGACGTCCAAGCGGCCGGTCACGTTCGGGGAGCACGCCGAGCGCTGGCTGACGAACCGCACCCTGAAACCGCGTACCCGCTACCACTACCGCAAGCTGCTCGACGCGAAGCTTCTCCCGACGTTCAAGGACGTGGCGCTCAAGCACATGACCGCCGACCTCATCGACGATTGGTACTACCGGTTCGGGGACTCGACGCCGACGTCGCGGGCGCACGCCTACGGGCTTCTGCGGACCATCCTCGCGGACGCCGTGCAACGTCGTCTCCTCGTTTACAACCCGTGCCACATCCGTGGCGCTGGAAACGTGAAGCGGGCCAAGCAGATCGAGCCCGCGTCTTTGCCCCAGCTCGAAGCGCTCACGAAGGCGATGCCTGAGCGCTATCGGTTGATGGTGCTGCTCGCCGCGTGGTGTGGCCTCCGATTCGGGGAGATCACCGAGCTACGGCGCAACGACATGGACCTCACCCATGGCGTGGTGAAGGTGCGTCGCGCTGTCGTGCGCGTCGACGGAGAGTTCATCATCGGCACCCCGAAGTCAGACGCGGGTACGCGCGACGTGAACATCCCGCCTCACCTGCTGCCGGCGGTGAAAACACACCTGGCGGACAACATCACCGGCGGCCGCGACGGGCTGCTGTTCCCGGCGGCCGGGGGCCCGACCAAGCACCTGGCGCCCGCCACGCTCTACAGGGTCTTCTACAAGGCACGGCAGGAAGCCGGCAGGCCCGACCTGCGGTTCCACGATCTCCGCCACACCGGGGCGGTTCTGGCGGCGAGCACCGGCGCCACCCTGGCCGAGCTGATGGCCCGCCTCGGACACTCGACGGCCGGTGCAGCGTTGCGATATCAGCACGCCGCTCAAGACCGCGACAAGGTGATCGCCCAGGCCTTGTCGAATCTGGCAACCAAGGACCTCTGAACCGAGGGCCAACGTCTGGGCGCTACGCAAACGCATCCGCTTCTTGTCCTGCACCTCGGTCACGCCACGTAGCGCTCTTCTCCAGCTGCACGAGAGTGGCGTGTGTCCCGATGAGCATCCGTTTGCGACTCCGCCGGGAGGTCATTTCGCGTTGAGGTTGGCGCCGAGCTCTGCAGGTGCGCGACGTGGTGGCGGTGCGCTGGCGTGGTGCTGCGCCAGCCCCGTTCACGACCGGGTCGAGGCGACGTCCGCCCGAAATGCCGTCCAAAGCGACCCTCATAGTGCGCTGACATCGGCAGCCCGCAATCTCGTCCGGGCCGAATTGGTGGCTAGCAATCCCGCGGCCGCGAGGCCAACGAGGATTCCGCATGTCGTTGACCAGGCGGGCTCGCCGTCCGGTTGGAGAATGTGGATGAAGCGTGCGGCAGGCGCCGTGCGCGGGTAGACCGACGTGAGGAGCATCAGCATGGTGCTCGCGAAGGCACCCACGGCGGGTCCGGCCCTGAGTGTCCCGATACATGCGACCCCCGAGAGCACCAGCACCGGGGCCGTTCCCGACAATCCACCAGATTGAAATCCCGAGAAGAGAGCGGCGGCCGTCGATGACGCCACCACGAAGAGGCCCGCGTCGAGGAGACCCAACCGTGACATGGCCACGCTCGGGAGCAACGCGGGCCTGCCCTCGATGCTGAACCCGCGTCCCGCGAAGGAATCGGCGATCGCCACCGCCCAGATGAGTGGCAGATACGTCCGGAGGAACACGAAGTTGGCTCCGCCGCCAAACAGAGCAGGCACGCTCAGCGACAGTCCCCCCACAAGGCGATCAAAGCCCAGCATCGCGACCAGTGCGGCAACCATCCACCATGCATGCCGGGCCCGAAGCCAGAGCATCATCCGGGCGGCACGCAATGCACCGTGGGCAGGCCCTCACGGAACCAGACGCCAACCGCCTCGGGAGAGCCCTGTCCCTGGGCGAGCGCGTCTTCAGCCCCGCTTGCCGCGCGCGCGCCTAATCGGGTCGCGACGTCATCGGATCGCATGCCCGTCAGCAGCGCGACTAGTGCAACCAACTGGTCACGGGCGGGCCCAGTAGCACCGCGACACCCCGACTGCAGATCGACGTAGCCAGCCGCAACACCAACACGCAAGTCCTGCTGGGATAGACCCGCCCCTGCCTCAACAGAGGCCGCCTCGCGATTCCCGTTCGCCTGCGTCAAGCTGTGAATCGTGTTCATTCCCAGCCTTTGAAGCTGTGGATTCACCTCGCCCACGATCGCAGCCAATGCGGCTGTTCGCTCACGGTTTTCCGGCCAGAGGCAGACCTCCACGCCCTGCTCGGTACGGCAGACGAGCGGCGTGGTGCGCGGTTCGGTCGCCGTCAGAGTGAGCGGTTCTCCTGAGGTGCGAAGCACCGCGACCCCTACGCCGACTCCGGCGACCACGAGAAGGGTGAGGACGGTCGAGACCAGCGGCCGCGGGATGCGCGCTGAACGAGACGATGCCAGCAGGCACCCGATCCCCAGGCTGATCACGAGGAGCAAGAAAACAGTCGCGCGGATGGCCACCATGGCCGGACGAGTGTCCGAGGAACAGCAGCCGAATGTCGAGGCCAGGTTGTGCACAAGGAGGTTGGTGCTCGCTGGGCCGTAGGCAACCCAGACGAACCAGAGCATGGCCGCCAGGGGGACGGCGACGACTGCCGGCAAGGCCCATGCGCATGCCAGCCCGGTGAGAGCCGCCGTCAGCACGGTCATGAAGTCGATGAGTATCAGCGACCAGGAGGGCAGGTCGTTCGGAACGGCCCCGGCCGCCACCACCACCGCTAGGCAGAGAGTCGTAGGGGCTCCCAGGAGCAGCGGCCACCAGGCTCGTAGGACCACCAACAATCCGGAGCGGGTTATCCGCAGAGGTCTGATGAGGGGCGTGAAGCCCCGGTATTGGAGCGCCATGAACGCAGCAGTCATCGGGGCCGCCACATAGAGCCCCACACTGCTCTGTGCAATGTCGCCCGCTGGATAACCAAGCCGAAAGGTGAAGCGGGCGCCGTACCAGGAGGACAGGGCGAACATGAGCGGCAGGAACCAAGCTGCGCCGCTGCGCACGATCGCGCGAATCGGAGTCAATGCCGACCCCCGCCGACAATGTCGCTGAACGCCTGGGTCAGCGACTTTACCCGATCCCCCCCGCGCGCATGCTGCCCCACGAACTCGGTCGCGGTCCCGTCGAACTTGATCTCGGCGTCCGCGAGAATCACCACACGGTCGACGTCGTCAATCAGATCGTTGATCTGGTGGGTCGAGATCACGATCCCGCCGGGACAGTCAAGGTCCTTGATGAGCGCGCGAAAATTCAGTGCCTGCGCCGGGTCCAGGCCCGCAGTCGGTTCGTCGAGCAGCAGTACCTGTCCCTGCCGCACCAGAGCCTGCGCCAAGCCGACGCGGCGTAGCTGCCCACCCGACAGGTGGTCAGTACGCGCGTGGCGCTTGTCGTCCAGGTCCACCTGACTGATCGCCTCGCGGGCGGATTCGCGCGCCCGCCGACGCGATTGGCCCCCCACCCAGGCGACGTACTCGACCTGCTCGATGACGGTCATCCCTCGGCCCGGCTGGACATCTTGGGGCATCCACCCGACTCGGCGAAACAACTCTCGCCGCTCCGCGACGCCGCCAATCCGCACCTCGCCTCGCTTCGGGCGGTCGAAGCCGCTGAGCAGTCTCATCAACGTCGACTTGCCAGCGCCATTCGGGCCGAGCAACAGCGTGGTCCGACCCGGCGTCACCTTCCAGTTGAAGTCGTCGAAGACACGAGCTGGACGCAGCCGGCCGTAGGAGAACCCCAGGCCGGCTGCCTCCAACACAGGAGCGCTCACCAATACTCGGTCAGGTTATTGACGGTCGTCGTGCCTGAAAACTCGGTCACGTCGAAATGGTAGTTGCCTGCGGGCACATCGCCAGCGTAGACAGCGTCGGCGTAGGCCTTGCAGTCAATCCACTCGCTGCCGTAGGCGGGATCAGGTCCAGGGATGGTCTTGCGGATGGTCGCTTTGAACTCGCGGGTGCAGTCGTAGAACGTGACGTGCGTGTTGACGGAGTCGGTGTTGCCGTCGTACCAGCTGTTTGAGGCATTGCCGCTGGTCCAGCCCGTCATGGAACTGTTCCGGCTGGCCTCCGCAAACGCCGGCGCAGCGACACCCACTGCAACCGCCGTCCCGGCAAACACGATCAACATTCGGTTCTTCACTCGACTTTTCATGGTTCCTCTTCTGGATTGGTTCAGCCTTGTTCGCGCGATGCTAGGGCGGCGCCACCCGCGGGAGGCTCACTTGGAGGAAAGTTGGGGTGAAGGACCCAACGGCCGTGCACCAGAAGGTGCAGGGCGGTTGCATTGAAACGGGCCGAATTGGTGCTTACAGCCGACGCGGCGGCCAGATCGCGGCGGAGAACGTCGGCGAATGGAATCCATCGCTCGACATACAAGCACCCCGGCACAAATAGCCTCCGTCCCCCGGATCGTCCGACTTCTGGCAGCCGAAGCGCGTCCGGCCGTGCAGGCCGTGTTCCTTCTCCGATTCGCCTCGATGGCGCTCGTCGCGGCGGATCCAACGCCTGCCATCATGCTCGCGGCGACCGGCTGGCTGCTCCTCACCGTGGCGATCTACCTGCTGAACGGAGTGAGTGACGTGGCCGGAGACAAGCTGAATAAGTCGCCGCGGCCTCTCGCAGCTGGGCTCGTCGACGTCGCGACTGCTCGGCGCGCTGCGGCGGCGTGCGGCCTGATCGGGGTAGCGACCTGCTTCACGCACTCGGTGACCCTGGGTGCGCTCTCGATCGTCATGCTGGCGTTGGGATCGGGCTACTCGTACGGCCCGTGCTGGAAGGTTGGACGCTGCTCGGCGAGCATTGTCATCGGCGCGGGCGCGGCACTCACCTACGTTGGCGGTGCGGCGGTCGCCGGTGTCGCGAGCTGGCAGGTGATGGCCTTCACCACCGCGCTGTCCCTTTGGATCGCGTTCGCGAGCGCCAGCAAGGACTTCTCCGATGTCATCGGGGACCGCATGGCTGGGCGCCGCACAATGCCTGTGGAACTGGGGTACGACCTGGCTTCGCGTCGTCTGGCCACGGCCACGACCGCGGCCGCGGGCCTGGTCGTGGCCGTCAGCCTCACGCTGCGCGTCCACATCGTCACGGCAGGCGTCGTCGTCGTAGGGACAGCCGTCCTGGCCTTCGCGCTTGCCGCGGCCCGAGACGCCGGGTCCCCGCGCGCCACCCGGAGCCCGTACCGGATCTATATGGTGACCCAGTACGCAGCGTGTGCGGGCCTGCTCGCGGGCGCTGTGATCTGAGGAAGGAGGCGAGCCGCGAGTTGAGTCCAGGGACGTGGTGTACGACGTGCCCAGCGCCAGGCGGGGCCACGACCTGGCAGGGTCATCGCGAGCACATCCTTGCTCGCTACTTTGCACTTCTTGTCGAGGAGCAAAACCCCCTCGTCCAGGCGGGCCCAGGCGTGCGGGCGCAACTGGAAACCCAACTGTTGGCCGTCATCGACGAAGCCGCTGGTGAACTGATCGATGCCCCGCGGGGGGAGTTGTCTGGTCACATTGGTCGTGCTCGCGCGGCTTCTGGCGTTCATCCCTCCGTCTCGCTGGCTGCGGCCCGGCTGATCTTCGTCGCCGCGCTGCCATCGCTGACCCAGCATCTCCAGGAACGCGGGGAAACCGCAGCCGGCGCGACCGCTGCAGTTAGGCTCAACGCGGTTATCCTGAACCGGATGGCAGACGCTGCAGCGAACTACGTCGGCTACCTGCTCGACAAAGTCGACCAGGCTCACCGTGACGAGGCCCTCCGTCTCTCACGCGACCTCCACGACGCGGTTGCCCCGAGCATCGCTGTCGCGGTCCAGAGTCTCGATCTCGCAGACCTCTATCGCCTGTCAGATCCGGCGCGAGCAGAGGGGAAACTGGTCCTGGCAAGAAGGACACTTGTTGAGGCAAGCACCGCCCTTCGAGCCCTCGCTGCCGAAACAAGAGTCGCCGTGGAGCCCGGCGGCCTGGACACGGCGCTCATCGACTACCTGACCCACCTCCCGGACCAGATCCACGGCAAGGTCTCCTCGCAAGGATCCCTCGACGGAATCCCTGCCTACTACGAACAGGCGGTCTTCTTGATCCTGCGCGAAGCGATCCGCAACGCGGTCGCCCACAGCAGCGCCACCGAGATCTCGGTCAGGCTAGTAGCCGAGGGCATTCACCTCTTTGGCTCGGTTCAGGACAACGGTCGGGGCTTCGAAACAAGCGGCAGCGGCCGCTGCGGCACCGGCATGGACTCGATGCATGAACGGGCCGCCCTCCTGGGAGCGCACTTGGATGTGGAGAGTTCCTCGAAGGGAACCGAGATACTTCTCGCCGTACCACTGCCGAAGAGGACCACACAGTGAGCACATCCATGAGGATCGTCGTCGCTGAGGACCACACCATGGTTCGCGCTGGCCTAGTCGAGATCATCAACGGGTTCCCTGAGTTTCAAGTCGTCGGGGAAGCGGGCACAGGTAAGACCGCTGTCGAAGCGGCGTCCAGGCTCAGGCCGGACGTCATGGTCCTCGATCTGGACATGCCCGACACCTGCGATCCGCTGCGCCCCTGTGAACAGACGGCCAGAGAGGTTCTCGCAGCAAGTCCGACAACGAAGATCATCATTCTCACCATGCATGACGACCCCAGCACCGTTCGCGACCTCCTGCGCGCTGGAGTGAGCGGATACCTCGCCAAGACCGCCGGACCCGACGAACTGCGCGGAGCCCTCAATGCCACCGGCCGCGGAGGCGACACCATCGTCATCGAGGTACCTCGCCGAACGATGCTTGGCCTTTCCGACGCCACGGCGCCAGCAACTGACAGGCTCACTGCCCGCGAGCAGGAGATCCTCGCCCACGTGGCGAAAGGATCCTCCAACCGCGCCGTTGCTGGCCAGCTACACATCGCCGAAGCAACCGTAAAGCGGCACCTCGACAGGATCTTCAAGAAGCTCAACGTCAATTCCCGCATTAGCGCAGTCAACCGAGCACGTGAGTTACAAATCCTCTGACCGGCCAGCCCTCGGATCTGTCGATAGTCGCCGATGACGACGAGTGATGAGCCCAGGATCTGCTCTCCAATAGCGGCTTCGAAGGCCTTCAAACTGAGCGGCACGCATGCTACGAAGGTCCGTAGATCGGTCCGCCCCTCGGGGTGGGCCGAGCGTCATTTCAAGGGTAGGTGACGACGGCTGACGGGCGGTGACGGCGCGTGCATGGTGGGGTGAAGTTCTACCGCGGCTCCGCTTCCGCCGCGCGGTCGTATGTGGAGGCCGACCGTTCCCGCGTCGACGACTACTACCTCGCCGAGGGCACCGGGGTCGCGACCAGGTACGTCGCCACCACTTCCCTGGTGGTGGGGGGACGCGGTGTTTCCGCAGTTCAGGACGGGGGGACGCTGGACGGCGACGCCTACGAGCGGTGGGTCGCGGGCTACGACGTCGAGACCGGCGCCGCGAAGGGTCGGCTCCGTACCGATGAGCGTGGGCTGCGGTTCGTCGAGGTCGTGGTCAACGGTCCGAAGACCTGGTCGCTGGCCGCGACCCTGCACCCGGAGATCGCTGCAGCGTACGACCAGGCTCAGGACAGGGCAGCGGCCGCGATAATCGGTTGGCTCGCCGAGCACGCCACCACGCGCGTCGGACCCCGGGGCCGGCAGGTGCAGGTGCCGGTCGAGAAACTCGAGGCTGCGGTGGTGCGGCACTACACGAGCCGGGCCGGTGACCCGCACCGTCACCTCCACCTGCAGATCAACGCCCGCGTCTTCGCAGCCGGCGCCTGGCGAGGACTCCACTCGGTCGGCGTGGTCGACAGCATCGAGGCCATCAACGGGATCGGGCACGCCGCCGTCATGTGTGACCCCGACTTCCGCGGGGTGCTCGCCGCGCACGGGTACACCCTCGACCCCGAGTCCGGTGAGGTCGCCGAGCTCGCGCCGTACACGGGTGCGTTCAGTGCCCGTGCCGCGCAGATCTCCCGCAACATCGACCGCTACGAGGCCCGGTGGCGCAGCGAGCACCCCGGCCAGGAACCCGGCGCGTCGCTGCGACGCACCTGGGACCGTCGAGCGTGGGCCCAAGCCCGGCCTGACAAGGTCGTCCCTACCGACGGCGCCGTCCTCAGTCGCCGGTGGGTCGAGGAGCTCGGTGAGCTCGGGTTCGCTCCCCCACCCCCAGCCAATGACGTGGCCGTCGACGAGCCGGCGCTGGGTACGCCGATCGGTCGGATCAACCGGGACGCGGTCGTCGACCTCGTGCTGTCGCGGCTGGGAGCGCGGCGGTCGAGCTGGAACGCCGCCGACATCCGCGGCGAGGTCGAGCGGATCGTCGCAGCCGTCGACGTCGTCTCCCCAGCACCGGTACGCCGCGAGCTGACCGAGGACCTCACCGCACGAACCCTTGAACGGTGCGTGCCGCTACTGGCCCGCGACGACGTGCCCGAGCACGTCCGCGCGCTCACCTCCCAATGCGTCCTCGATGTCGAAGCCGACCTCGTCACCCGCCTCGCGACACGCGCCGACCAACCAGCCGCCGCCACGCGTGTCGGCGGCACGGTCGCCGGACACCGGCTCGACGACGCACAGCAACAGGTCGTCGCCGCCCTGGGAGGCACCGCCACGCTGCTGGTCATCGAGGGAGCGGCCGGCGCCGGGAAGACCACCACGCTGGCGGCCGCGCGGGAGCTGCTCGAGATGCGCGAGCACCGACTGGTCGTTGTGACCCCGACCCTGAAGGCAGCACGCGTCGCCCAGGACCAGATCGGCATCCACGCCTACTCCGCGGCCTGGCTGATCCACCAGCACGGCTACCGCTGGGATGACGACGGTCGCTGGACCCGCGTCGAAGCGCAACCGGACGCGCAGGCGCGGCTCCTGCCCGGCGACGTGCTGCTGGTCGACGAAGCCGGGATGCTCGACCAGGACACCGCACGCGCCCTGCTCAACGTCGCCGACCAGGCAGGCGCGCGGGTCGCGTTCGTCGGAGACCGCCACCAGCTCCCCGCCGTTGGGCGCGGCGGGGTCCTGGACCACGCCGCGCGCTGGGCACGCCCCGAGGCACACCTCGAACTCGACACGGTGCACCGCTTCAGCGACCCCACCTACGCCGACCTCACCCTGCTCATGCGGACCGGCACCAATCCCGGCGACGTCTTCGACGCCCTGCACCA
Source organism: Nocardioides sp. (assembly GCA_046597165.1). Classification (GTDB taxonomy): domain Bacteria; phylum Actinomycetota; class Actinomycetes; order Propionibacteriales; family Nocardioidaceae; genus Nocardioides. Next base: position 27,247 of record JBKJLD010000086.1, on the reverse strand, counting down.
ACGCGGCCTGATCCGGATCCACCCCACCGACGTCGAGCGCCTCGCCGCCCTCGCCGACGGCGACGACGGCGCCCTGGTCATCGCGGACACCCGCGACCAGGTCCGCGACCTGAACGCCGCGATCCGCGACCATCGGCTCGCCAGCGGCGAGACCGCAGCCCTCGGGGCGGTGACCACCGCGGCCGGGGAACACCTCAGCCCCGGCGACCGCGTCACCACCCGACGCAACGACCGCGACCTCGGCGTTGCCAACCGCGATTGCTGGACGGTGACCGGCACCGACGACCACGGCGGCCTCCGGGTGCAGGGGCGCGGCGGCGAGCGCACGTTGCCCGCCTCCTACGTGCGGCAGCACGTCGAGCTCGCCTACGCCACCACCGTCTACGGCGCCCAGGGAGAGACGGTCGACCACGCGCACCTGCTCATCGGCGAGGCCACCGGCGCTGGCGCGGCGTACGTCGGCATGACCCGCGGCCGCCACCACAACACCGCCCACCTCGTCGCCGAGACCATCGACGACGCCCGCGCTCAGTGGATCGACGTCTTCAGCCGTGACCGCGCCGACCTCGGGCCGGACCACGCGGCCCAGACCGCGGCCGACGCCATCGACCGATACGGAACCCAGGCACCTCCCGGGGCCACGGAGCGCGACGTCCCCACCCCACACGGTCCGCGCCGCCCACCCGAACCTCCCCCGACCGTGACTGTCTCCGGCCGTCCCGCCACCCTCACCCGATGACGAGGAGTGACGAGATCTCGCGGCTTTGATCGCTGCCGAGCCCTGCCGCTCCCTTGGTGACTACGTGAGGACACATCCCGACAGGAAAGGAACGAGCACACATGAACCCGATTCACATCCCCGACGAATGGGACGACCGAGCCCTGCTCACCTTCGAGGAGTTCTGCGAGCTGATCCGACACCCCCAGGGCACCGTCCGCGACTGGCGCCGGCGCCGCATCGGACCACGCTGGGTCCGGTTCAACGGCTGCGGCCGCCTCTACCTCACCGTCGCCGAAGCCCGACGATTCCTCCGCTCAGCGACTCCGAGGACGACCCACTCGGCGCGATCGTCCGCGGAGGCCACGTCCCATGACTAGGAAGAGGGAACTCCCCGTCTACGTCAGCCTCGAGGAAGCCGCCGACATCATGTCCCTGTCCACCCGGACCATCCGGCGGCGCATCAGCGACGGCACCATCCCGGCCTACCAGTGCGGCAGACGACCCATCCGCATCCGCCTCGACGAGCTCGAAGCGGCCCTGCGGCCCATCCCCTCAGCCCGGTGGTGAGGAGAAGTGATGCCTGCTGATCCCACGCACTCGGATAGCAACGCCGACGGGGTAATCGACCTGGCACGCGAGGCTCAGGACGCTGTCCACCAACTGTGCCGAGCCACCCTGGCTCGGCCGACCATGACCCCTGCCGAGGTCGACATCGTCCTGGCCCTCCTCGCCGCTGCCGTCGCCGCGCTACCCCAGATCGCCAGGCAGCTCGGCGAGATCCTCGAACAGGCAACGCACCAGCAGGTACTCGAAATGGACACCCTCACCGCGACCCAGGACCCCGACCTGGCGGTCGAGAACGCACGGCTCCACCTCGACGCGATCCGCGAACCAGCACTCGACGTGTACCGCCACCTCGACGCCGCCCACAATGAGACGGCGCACATCGCCGTCACCGACCGCACCGCGAACCAGCCGGCCGAGCACCCGCAGGACTTCACCCCGCTTGCCCATCACACCGAGAACAGGCAGCCGCCATCAATGGGTAGCGATAGTCCCGGACCTTGCCCCGCGCGGTGACGTGCTACTGCCGCAGCATTCCACTCCACCAGCATCCGACACGTCGGCCAGCTTTCCGACGACAGCGGCGGGTACATGGGAGGTCGTCAGTCCAGGCGTGCGGTCAGCGGCAGGCGGGAGCGGCCCATCAGACCAACGATCAGGCCAGTCAGGAGGGAGAGTGCGCACCAAGGCACCGATCAGCAGGCACGGAATGTCGAGAACGTGATCCGAGCCAGCAGACGCCTCATCGGAGCGGCTGCCCCCGGCCGCCTTGTTGCACGTATGTTGCACGAGAGGCCGCTTTCCTCACGGAAAACGGCCTCTGACCTGCACTAATGCTGGTGGGCGATACTGGGTTCGAACCAGTGACCTCTTCGGTGTGAACGAAGCGCGCTACCACTGCGCCAATCGCCCGAGCTGGTGCGACCGGGCATGTTCCCCGGTGCGGTCGCAGACTTTATCGCATCCTCGGGCTCCCTCACATTCCGGGACCTGGTTGGCGTCACGGGCTGGGCGCTCTGCCGTCTCGTTGACACACCCGCCCGCCCGGGCGGTCTCGGACAAGGACCCTCGTGAACCAGCCGCCCCTCTCCCCGGTGCTCTGCCAGGAGCTGACCATGCAGTGCCTCGACGCCCGGGGCCGGGCCGTCGAGCTGGTCGCCTGCTTCGTCTACGACCCGCAAGACCCGTTCGCCGTGACGATCACCTTCCCCGCCCCCGACGGCGACGTCTGCTGGGCGATGTCGCGCGCCGTGCTGCAGCTCGGGCTGACCGACCCGGCCGGCCAAGGAGACCTCAGACTGTGGCCGAGCATCGACGAGCGGTCGCGGGCCGTGGTGATCCTGGAGTTCCGCTCCCCCGACGGACGGCTGGTAGCCCAGGCGAACACCCACGAGGTCTACCGCTTCCTGACCCGCACCCTGGCCGCCGTACCCCTCGAAACGGAGAGCGAGCACCTCGACGTGGATGCGATGATCGCCGGCCTGCTGGGCACCTCGGAGCGGGGTCGCTCAGAGGCCGAGTAGCTCCGGCTCGCGCTGCCGCCACCGGACGGCTGCCTCGGTGGTGACCGGGCCGGGCGCCGGAAGCTCCCGGTCGTTCCACCGGGACACCCCCTGCACGTCGCGCGTCGTCGAGACCAGGAAGACCTCGCTGGCCTCCTCCACAACGCCGATCGGCTCGTCGACCTCGGTCCCGCCGAACCACTCGAGCACCAGCCCCCGGGTGACCCCCGCCAGGCAGCCGCTCGCGAGTGTGGGCGTGCGCAGCTCCCCGTCGACGACGTAGAAGACGTTGGACCCGGTCCCCTCGCACAGATGGCCGGCCAGATTCTCGAAGATCGCCTCCGAGGCGCCACGGGTGGCCGCGTGCGCCAGGGCGACGACGTTCTCGGCGTACGACGTGGTCTTGAGGCCGGCGAGCGCCCCACGCTCGTTGCGGGGCCAGGGCACGGTGGCGACGGCCGTGGTCGCGGGCCAGGCCTTCATCGTGTCCGCGACAACGATCAGGGTGGGCGCTGCGTCGCCGCGGCCGGATCCGAGCGGCGCTGGCCCGCCCGTGTAGGTGATCCGGATCCGGCCCAGGGGCAGGTCCTGGCCATCCAGCACGGCCGCCACTGCGCGCCGTACGACGACCTCGTCGAGGTCGGGCAGCCCGAGCCCCGTTGCGGAGCGTCCGAGGCGCTCCAGGTGTCTCGTGAGGGCGAACGGGAGGCCGTCGACGACCTTGATCGCCTCGAAGACGCCGTCGCCGACGGTCAGGCCGTGATCGGTCACACCGACCGCCGCCGCGGTCGGGTCGGGCATCAGGTCACCGTTGATCCACGCACGCATACGGCCACTCTAGGAGGCCGCCGCGCGTCCAGACGGCACGGCAACACACCGTCGGAGGGCGGATTTTGCACCCCCGAGGGCATCGGCTAGTGTTCTCACGCACGCCGACCCCGGGGTTCAACCGGACGGAAGCATGCGGACATAGCTCAGTTGGTAGAGCGCAACCTTGCCAAGGTTGAGGTCGCGAGTTCGAGTCTCGTTGTCCGCTCGGAGAAGGTCTCATCCTCCACGGTGGAGTGGCCGAGAGGCGAGGCAACGGACTGCAAATCCGTCTACACGGGTTCAAATCCCGTCTCCACCTCGATCGTCCGGAGCATTTTCTGGGCGAAAAGGGCGATTGGCGCAGTGGTAGCGCGCTTCCCTGACACGGAAGAGGTCACTGGTTCAAACCCAGTATCGCCCACCAGCAAGAAACAGTCCCTGACCTGCGGAAACGCGGAGCAGGGGCTTTCACATGTCAGCCGGTCGAGCCGCCTCATCGTCTGCGCCGAACAGGCCCGGAAGGCCACCGCCAACCGCGCACGAGCGGGCCACGCGGCGAGCGGTGAGCTCACGCCAGGAGCGGTGATCTGCCTCGTCGGCTCGGGTCGTGCCCCACCAACCCACGGGTTGCCGCACGGCCGCGAGCGCCAGGCCGGCCACGGCGGCGCCTGCGACCGCGTCGATGACGTAGTGGTTGCCGGTGGCGCAGATCACCACGACGGTCACAGCAGGGTGAAGCAGCGGGAGCAGACGCCACCGGCCGTTCCCGAGCAGCACCATCGCGACGACGGCGGCCCAGATGGCCCAGGCCGTGTGCAGCGAGGGCATCGCGGCGTACTGGTTAGGGGCGGCGGAGCTCGACGACGCGAACCCGGCGAGCCTGGTGATGTCGACGAACTCGGCGCCGGGCAGCAGCCGAGGCGGCGCCACGGGGTAGGCCCAGAAGACGGCCAGCCCGATCAGGTTGATCAGGACGAGAGAGTTGCGGGCCGCCCGGTAAGCCTCCGGGCGCAGGACCCAGCAGGCCGCCAGCACCACCAGCGCCACCGTGAGATGGGCGAACTGGTAGTAGAGGCTGGACATCTCGGCAAGCGCAGGGTGGGAGGCCAGCCACTGGTTCGCGCTCAGCTCGAAGGCGAACCCGAAGCTTTCCTGCAGGTGCAGCAACTGGAAACCGTGGTGCAGTGCCGCCGCCTCCCGGGTGTCGGCCAGTCCACGGATCCGGTCGTAGGCGAAGACGAGCATGCCCACGATGGCGAACTCGTAGGGAAGCCAGGCCCGAACGATCGGCGGGCGGGAACGCGCCTCGGCCGGCGTGGCCGAGGCGAGTTCGGGACCTGCCGACCGCGAATTGCGCATCGGGCGGATGCTACTGGCTTCCGGTCGGCGCAGGGCGCATTACGCCAACGTCCATGAATAGAACGAACCGCCGGAGTCTCGGGTCTCCGGCGGTTCGTTGGTACAACACTAACTTGCAGGCTCCGTGGGCTGCACCCTGTCCCGGCTCAATTTTTGCGCAAGAATCCAGGCCGTCGAGCGGCCTCTCGTGGCCTTGTGGGACGGCTCGAACCGGGCAGGGCTGCTCAACGCTCCCCCGCCGTTGCCCAGCTCGTGGCCACCGGGCCCGGTGATGAGGTCGGCCACCCAGCGCCGGATCGAGGCGACGGACACGTGCACCATCACTGGCCGCCGCTCGATTTGCCGCCGTGCTTGGAGGCGTCCGGGGAGTTTGCGATCCGGGCGGCCCGCTCCTTCGACATCCCGCTGTGCTTCAGCGCCTCGTACTCTTTCTCGTTCTTCACGTTCGCGGACTTGCTGGACATGGTCTCCTCCTGGTCCGTCAGCTGGTGGAAGCGACTGATCGTCTTCGTCGGTACCCCATCCGTCGCTGCCTCACACTCCCGGCGCCTTGAGAAGTGCCCCGAACTGCCCCCTCGACGGCAGGAGAGTGCCCCGAACTGCCCGCTCAGCGCGGTGAGAGTGCCCCCAAGTGCCCGGTCGGCTTCACGGGTGGGGACATGAAGAACCGCCGGGGTCTCGGGTCCCCGGCGGTTCGTTGCCCACGTTAGCCGATGCCCGGGGGTGCCGAACACGGATTTGCTCAAGAATGCAACAAGATCTCGGCAGCCGGACTCAGCGGGGCGTCAGCAGGCCGGCTGGGAGCCACTCCTCGACCAGCGCCCACTCCCCCGGCCGCAGGTTCGCGGCATAGACGACCAGCCCCTCCCAGCCCTGCGAGGTGCGCCGCCACTCGACGAGGAGCCCGGGTCGCTTCTCCCCCTGGTGGTCGGCCGCCCCCGCCACCCAGCAGTGCCGGACCGGACACTCGCCCCCCACTGCCGGCGGGACCGTGTTTCCGGGGCGCACGCGTTCGCCGAGCGGGATCCCGCCACCGCGCTTGTTCATGCCACCGGCCACGTGCCCATCATGGCACTGATTCGAACACCTGATCGAACCGGAAGATGGTGCCGCCGTCCCCGGTTCCCCCGTAAGAGCGGGGACGGCGGGTCCCCCGCAGGGGACTCACCCCAGCCTGCCCACCGCGACGCGCGGTCGGCTCACCCGAAAGGATGAGACGGGTCACGCTCAGGCGGTCTGCTGGACCGCCGGCTCGGCGGTGCCGGCGGAGTCCCCCGCCCCGTCGAGATCCGCGTCGTGCGCCGGGAGCGTGAACTCGAAGACCGTCCCCTGGCCCCGGGGGTTGTCGTAGGCCACGATCGTGCCGCCGTGTCGCGTCACGATCCTGCGGCAGATCGAGAGTCCGAGCCCGCTGCCCTCGTAGTCGCGGTGGTGGGCCCGGTGGAACTCCTCGAAGATCTGCTCGTGCTCGCCGGCGGGCAGACCGATGCCGTTGTCGGCGATGCGCACGGTGACCCCGGTCGGCTGCGACCCGAACCCGGTGATCACCACTCGTGGCTCCACCCCGGCAGCGACGTACTTGAGAGCGTTGCCGATCAGGTTGTCCAGGACCTGCCGGATCAGCACCGCGTCGGCGCTGACCATCGGGATCGGCCCACAGGTGACCTCCGGACCCACGTTGCGCCCCTGCACGATGTCGGCCACCAGCTCGCCCACGTCGACCGGTGACAGGTTGATGTCGCGGGCGGTGCTCGTGGCGTGGTCGAGGAGGTCCCCGATCAGCTCGCGCATCCGGGCCGATGAGGAGCGGACCCTGGAGACGAATTCGTTGGCCAGGTCGGGAGCCAACTCACCGGCCGCCAGCTCGTCCCCGATCAGCTCGGTCCACCCGTCGATGGCGGCCAGCGGGTTGCGCAGGTCGTGGGCGACGACGCCGGCGAACGCGGACAGCTCCTCGCGCCGCGCGTGCTCGGCGGTCACGTCGCGGTAGAGCAGCAGGACCCGGGCGCTGCCCGACCCCACGTCGCGCGGCAGCGGCGAGGCCGAGACGGCGAGGATCCGGGCCGTTTCGTCGATGTCACCGACCACCAGCTCCATGTCCCTGACGGTCTCGCCGCGCAGTGCCAGCGCGGCCGGGTTGTCGCCATCGGCCAACAGGCTGCCGTCGAGGTGACGCACGACCAGGGCCATCAACGACTCGCGCGACACCTCGGTGTCTGTCATGTCGAGCACGACGGCCGCCGCGGGGTTCACGACCAGCATCTCGCCGCTCTCGTCCATCACCAGCAGACCCTCGGTCATCGAGCCGATGATCGCGTCGCGAACCTCAGCCTCGTAGACCGCCTTCGCCTCCGTACGACGCAGCTCGACCGCCAGAGCCTGGCGCTCGTCGCGACCGGTCGAGAGGGCCAGCGCGGTGATCACGATCGTCCCGACGTAGAGCTGCGCAATCAGCGCGCCCACCTCCGGGGAGTCGACCACGGCGAAGGGTCCGACCCCACGCAGGGTGAGGGCGACCGTCCCGGCGCCGATCAGGGTGGCGTAGGCGGTGCTCAGCAGGGTGGCGAACCGGAGCCCGACCCAGGCGGTCGCCGCCAGCAGCGGGAAGGTCAGGGGCAGGTCGTCGAACCGGAAGACGAGGACGTACATCAGCGAGGTGAAGGCGACTGCCGCCGCCATCTCCAGCGGCTGGGCTGGCCCGGCCTCCATCAGCCGCGGCCGCGGTCGCGGCAGGCTGAGCCACTGACCCAGGAGGAGTCCCAGGCTGGTCAGGGTCAGGACGCTACCGAAGTTCCGGCCGAACCAGAGCATCCCGCCCATCTGGTCCAGGGTCCCGGTGACCAGGCCGAAGCCGAGCGTCCCCAGCGCCGCGCCGGCGGCGGTCGCGATGGCCGCGGCGGCGAGGAAGCGGATCAGCACCCGCGGATCCTCGAGCGGACGGTCACCACCGCAGCCCCACAGCCGAGGACACCAGCGACGCATCAGCCAGACCGCGAGGACCGTCTGCAGAACGTTGGTGGCCACCAGGACCACACTCACGTCCAGGGCAGCGCCGGTCACCCAGTTGACGCCCAGGACGCAGGCCGCGAGCAGCCCCGTGTCGACACTGAGCAGCCCGGCATTTCGGACCAGGAACCACAGAACGGCCACCCCACCGGCGGGCCAGACGAGGGAGAAGGTGGTCCCCTCCACGACGGTGGAACGGGCCACGAACCCCAGCGCGAGGTAGAGCAGCGCGAAGCCACCGACCGTCGCCAGTCCGGACGTCGAGCGCGACCTCGTCTCGATCACCGCCATGCACACCCCTTACCGGGCCCCCACCCACTCAGTCGTGAGGCTATCCGCAAGCGGCACCCAATTCGCGGAAAGTGGTCAGTTCTCGTCCGTGGCGAGATCCTCGCCGTGGGTCCCGGGGCGCGGCGCCCAGGGCAGCTCGCGCGCCGGTCGTACGACGATCAGCCGGTCACCGCGCGCCAGCATCGTCACGACCGGGTCGAAGTAGCGGTAGACCTTCTCGTCGCGCACGACCGCGATCACCTGGTCGGGCAGCGACTGCGGTGGCTTGCCCACCTCGCTGACCAGCAGGTCACGCTCGGCGACCTCGAGCCCCTCGCCGTAGGTCAGGAGGTCCTCCATCACCGAGCCGAGTGTGGGCGAGAGGGACGACAGCCCGAGCAGGCGACCGACCGCGTCCGACGACGTGATCACCGAGTTGGCGCCCGACTGCTTCATCAGCGGCGCGTTCTCCTGCTCACGCACGGCCGCCACGATGTAGGCGTCCGGGTTTAGCTGGCGCACCGTCAGCGTGGCCAGCACGTTGGAGTCGTCACGGTTGGTCGTGATGATCACCTGGTCGGCCTCGGCGGCCCCGGCTCGGCGCAGCACCTCGCGACGGGTGGCATCGCCGGTCACGACGGCGAGTCCGTCCGCGTGGGCGTCGGCCATCGCGGTCGAGCTGGGGTCCACCACGACGATGGCCTCCCGCTTCTGGCCATTGTTGATGAGCGTCTCGACGGCACTGCGGCCCTTGGTGCCGTAGCCGACGATGACGACGTGGTGTCCCATGTTCTTCCTCCATCGAGCGACCCGGAACATCTCGCGGCCCTGGGAGGCGAGCACCTCCAGGGTGGTGCCGATCAGCAGCACCAGGAAGGCGATGCGGGCCGGGGTGATGACGAATGCGTTGATCAGTCGGGCGCGCGGCGTGACGGGCGCGATGTCGCCGTACCCGGTCGTGCTCAGCGTGACGGTCGTGTAGTAGATCGAGTCGACGAAGTTCACCACGCCGGTCGGGTCGTTGGCGTCCCGATAGCCCCGGCGGTCCAGATAGACCAACAGCACGGTGCCGGAGAGGATCCCGAGCGCGACCAGCAGCCGGCGACCCATCTGCCACCACGGCGACCGCACCGGATCCGGGAGAGAGATCCTGCCGCGGGCGCTCCCGGGGGTCGACCCTCTCGCTTCGTCTGCCACGGAGGCGAATCTAGTCGACCGGGGGGTGTCGCCCGGGGACCGCACCGCCCGACCGGTCCGGCGACATGCGGTGGCGCAACCGCGAGACGAGCTCGAGTCGGGCTCGCGTGGTCGACGACTGCGGGAAGACGGTGTCGAACGCCGCGTTGACAGCCGCCCCGATCAGCACGGCGATGGCCACCAGGTAGAGCCAGATCAGGATCGCTATCGGGGCGGCCAGCGGCCCGTAGATCGACTTCGAGTCAGTGGCGGTCACCGTCAACACCCATCGCAGCAGGTAGGAGCCCGCCACCCAGGCCACGAGCGTGAAGGTTGCGCCGGGGAGGTTGAAGCTCCAGTTCGTCCGCACCGGCACCGACACGTGGTAGAGCGTGGCCAGGAAGCAGACGCACATCATGATCACGACGGGCCAGTAGAAGCCGAGCACGAAGTCGAAGCGCGACGGCAGCCAGTCGTTGACCAGCTCCGGACCCGCGAGCACCAGCGGCAGGGTCACCACCCCCGAGATCATGGCGAGGACGTAGAGGGAGAACGACAACGCCCGCGTCTTGATGATCCCGCGGTGGCCCCCCAGCCCGTGCATGATCGTGATGGTGTCCACGAAGACGTTCAGGGCTCGCGACCCCGACCAGAGAGCCAGCACGAACCCGAGGGAGATGACGTCGAAGCGTCCGCCCTTGAGGACGTCGTCGATCGTCGGGACGATGATCCGGCTCACCGCGCTCTCGGTGAGCGCCCGCTCGGAGAGGTCGATGACGGCCTGCCGGATGTCGGCGATCTGGGCCGGGGAGAACCTGTCGGTGACGTAGCCGATGGCTCCGGCCATCGCGAAGATGAGCGGCGGCACCGACAGCACCGCGAAGAAGGCAGCTTCGGCCGCCAGCCCCGTCACGCGGTAGCGCAGACACGAGCTGACTGTCGTGACGACCAGCCGCCAGAGCACCTCGCGGGCCCGCTCCAGCCGGCTCGCACCGGGTGCGGAATCCCCGTCCTGGTGGGTCTCCGGGGGCGGCATGGCCCTACGGTATCCACATGCCTGCTCACTCCCCGGGAGACATCCGGGTCGCCACCAACCAGGCTCCGCCCCTGGTCGGCCACAACGTCGTCACCTCCGACCTCGCCCTGGTCGAGGCGATCACCCGCTACGCGTCGACGGACGTCGTCGACGAACTCACCGCGCTGGGCGTCGAGGCCGGCACCGCCGAGGCCCGCGAGCACGGGATCCTCGCCAACGAGAACCACCCCCACCTCACGTCGTACGACCGCTACGGCAACCGGATCGACGAGGTCGCCTTCCACCCCTCGTGGCACTGGCTGATGGAGCGGGCCGTCGGGCACGGGCTGGCCGCGGCGCCCTGGGAGCAGCAGGCCGCCGGTGCCACCTCCGCGCACGTACGCCGCGCCGCCGGGTTCATGGCCTGGTCACACACCGAGCCGGGGCACGGCTGCCCGATCTCCATGACCTACGCCTCGATCCCGGCCCTGCGTGCTGACGACGCCGTCGCCAAGGAGTGGACGCCGCTGCTGGCCTCGACGACCTACGACCCCGGCCTGCGGCCGCTGGCCCAGAAGCGGGGCGCGCTCGCCGGCATGGGGATGACCGAGAAGCAGGGCGGCTCCGACGTGCGCGCCAACGTCACCGAGGCGCGGCCGACGTCGGTCGACGGCGATTACACGCTGCACGGCCACAAGTGGTTCACCTCGGCGCCGATGAACGACATGTTCCTGGTCCTCGCCCAGGCCGCCGACGGCGTCACCTGCTTCGTGGTGCCGCGGGTCCTGGCCGACGGCACCCGCAACCGGCTCGACGTGGTCCGCCTCAAGGACAAGCTCGGCAACCGCTCCAACGCCTCCTCGGAGCTCGAGTTCGACGGCACGCTCGCGCAGCGCCTCGGCGACGAGGGCCGCGGGGTGCGAACGATCATCGAGATGGTGGCCGCCACCCGCCTGGACTGTGTCCTCGGCTCGACCTCGCTGATGCGCCGCTCGTTGAACGAGGCCTCGTGGCACGCCGCCCACCGCTCGGCCTTCGGCGGCCTGCTCGCCGACAAGCCGCTGATGCAGAACGTCCTCGCCGACCTCGCGGTCGAGACCGAGGCAGCCACCGTCCTGGCGATGCGCCTGGCCACCGCCGTCGACAACCTGCACGACCCGCACGAGGCCGCGCTGCGCCGGATCGCGCTCCCGCTGGCGAAGTTCTGGGTCTGCAAGCGGACGCCGTTCATGGTGGCGGAGGCCCTCGAGTGCCTCGGCGGCAACGGTTACGTGGAGGAGTCGGTCATGCCCCTGCTCTATCGCGAGGCGCCGCTGAACTCGGTCTGGGAGGGCTCCGGCAACGTCAACGCCCTCGACGTGCTGCGCGCCCTCACTCGAGAGCCCGAGGCCCTGGCCGCCTGGATCACCGAGGTCGGCCTGGCCCGCGGCGCCGACACCCGGCTCGACCGGGCCGTCGACGACACCCTGGCGATGCTGGGCGACCAGGCCGCCCTCGAGGTCTCCGCCCGGCGGCTCGCCGGCCGGATGGCCGCCTGCCTCCAGGGATCGCTGCTGGTCCGGTTCGCGCCCCCCGAGGTCGCCGACGCGTTCTGCGGCTCGCGCCTGGGCACTTCGTACGACGGCACGTTCGGCGCGCTGGACGGCGGCGACCTGAAGTCGATCGTGGACCGGGCCACTCCAACCCTGTGAGCGGTCCCGCCCTGCTACCGGAGCTGCTGGGCTCGGACCGAGCGACTCCCCCGCGAACGCTGGTCGAGATCTTCCTTGCGAGCGCGGACCGCCACCCCGATGCCCTCGCCGTCGACAGCGGCGTCGCCGTGCTCACCTACGCCGAGCTGGTCGAGGCCACCGAGCACCTCGCCGGGGAGCTGCTCGCTTCGGGCGTGCGCCGCGGCGACCGGGTCGGTGTCCGGGTCAAGTCCGGCACGACCGACCTCTATGTCGCCATCCTGGCCATCCTGGTCGCCGGGGCTGCCTACGTCCCCGTCGACGCCGACGATCCCGACGAGCGCGCCCGCACCGTCTTCGACGAGGCCGACGTCGCAGCGGTCGTCGGGAACGACCTCGAGATCGCACTGCGACGGACCCCGGCGGCGGACGCCGTGGCGGACCTGTCCCGGTCGGGTCTGCCGCAACCGCAGGACGACGCCTGGATCATCTTCACCTCGGGCTCCACCGGCACCCCCAAGGGCGTGGCCGTGACCCACCGCAACGCCGCCGCCTTCGTGGACGCCGAGGCCCGGCTGTTCCTCCAGGATGCTCCGCTCGGCCCTACCGACCGGGTGATGGCCGGGCTCTCGGTGGCCTTCGACGCCAGCTGCGAGGAGATGTGGCTGGCCTGGGCGTACGGCGGTTGTCTGGTGCCGGCGCCCCGCTCGCTGGTCCGCTCGGGGGTCGACGTCGGCCCCTGGCTGGTGGCCAACGACATCACCGTGGTCTCGACCGTTCCGACCCTCGTGGCGCTGTGGCCGGTCGACTCCCTTGCCCGGGTGCGGCTGCTGATCATGGGCGGTGAGGCCTGCCCCGCAGAGCTCGCCGCACGGCTCCAGGCCGATGGCCGGGAGGTCTGGAACACCTACGGACCCACCGAGGCGACGGTGGTGGCCTGTGGCACCCTGCTCGACGGAACCGACCCGGTGCGGATCGGGCTCCCGCTCGACGGCTGGGACCTCGCGGTGGTCGACGGGTCCGGCCGTCCGGTGGCTCCCGGCGAGTCAGGAGAGCTGATCATCGGCGGCGTCGGCCTGGCCCGCTACCTCGACCCGGCGCTGGACGCAGCGAAGTACGCCCCGATGCCGGAGCTCGGATGGGCGCGCGCCTACCGCTCCGGGGACCTCGTGGTCAACGACCCCGCCGGCCTGGTCTTCGGCGGCCGGGCCGACGAGCAGATCAAGCTCGGAGGGCGCCGCATCGAGCTCGGCGAGCTCGACGGCCAGCTGCTGCGCCTCCCCGGCGTCGACTCTGCCGCGGCGGCCGTCCGGTCGACGAAGTCGGGCAACCGGGTTCTCGTCGGCTACGTCACCGTGGGTGAGGGGTACGACGGCGCGGCCGCCCTGGAGCTGCTCCGCGACCGGATGCCCGCCGCGCTCGTGCCCCGGCTGGCCGTGGTGGAGAGTCTGCCGACCCGCACCTCCGGCAAGGTCGACCGCGACGCCCTGCCGTGGCCGCTGCCCAGGTCGACGGCCGACCGCGAGGCCCCGCGACCGCTGAGCCCCACCCAGGCGTGGATCGCCGAGATCTGGGCCGACGTGCTCGGCGCCGACGTGACCTCCCCCAAGGAGGACTTCTTCGACTTCGGGGGCGGCTCGCTCACGGCCGCCCAGGTGGTGAGCCGGCTGCGCGAGCGGTTCCCGGACGTGGCCGTCGGCGACGTCTACGCCCATCCCCGGCTCGCGGGCCTCGCCGCCGCCTGCGAGGAGCTCGGGGGCTCGGCGGTGCGCTCCGACCGCCGGGTGCTGCCGATCCCCGCCAAGACCCAGGCCGGGCAGCTGCTCGCCCTCGTGCCCCTGCGTGCCCTGGCGGCCGCCCGCTGGCTGTCGTGGCTGGCGCTCGCCAGCACGCTGCTGTCCGGGTGGCTCGCCTGGCTGCCGTCGTACCCCGTGTGGATCCTGATACTGAGCAGCTGGTTCTTCCTGGCGCCTCCCGGGCGGATGGTGCTCGCCGCCGGGCTGGCCCGACTGGTCCTGCGCTCGGTCGAGCCCGGCGCCCACCCCCGCGGGGGCAAGGTGCACCTGCGGGTCTGGCTGGCTTCCCGGATCCAGGACGAGCTCGCAGCCACCGGTCTCGCCGGAGCCCCCTGGTTCCCCCAGTACGCCCGCCTGCTCGGCGCCCGCCTCGCGCCGGGCACGGACCTGCACACCATCCCGCCGGTGACCGGGTTCCTTGAGGTGGGCGAGGGCGCCGCCGTGGAGCCCGAGGTGGACCTGTGCGGCCACTGGATCGACGGGGACGTCTTCCACCTGGGCACCATCCGGATCGGGCCGCGCGCCCGCGTCGGGGCACGCAGCACCCTGGCTCCCGGCGCCGAGGTGGGTGCCGATGCCGAGGTGGCGCCGGGCTCGTTGGTCCTCGGGCGGATCCCCGACGCGGAGTACTGGTCGGGCGCCCCCGCCGAGCGGGTCGCCGCGCGTGCCCGCGGCCCCTGGTCCGACCAGGCCCCGCCGCGGCGTGAGGCCTGGCTGGGCATCTACGCGGTGGTCTCGACCCTCGTGGCTGCCCTGCCCGCCCTCGCGATCCTCGCCGCCGGCGCCGTGCTGGCCCCAGCAGTGGCCGACAGCACCGGCGTGCGGTCCGCTGTCGGTGCGGCCCTGCCCTGGCTGCCGCTGGCCGCTCTCGTCGGGTACGCCGTCCTGGCGCTGCTCGTGCTCGGCCTGGTCCGCCTGTTCTCCGTCGGGCTTGAGGCCGGGGCACACCCGGTGCGGTCCGCGGCCGGCGTCCGGATCTGGGGCTCCTTCCGGGTGCTCGACGAAGCCCGGACCTGGCTCTTCCCGCTCTACTCGAGCTCCCTGACCCCGGCGTGGCTGCGCCTGCTGGGCGCCAGGATCGGCAGCGGTGTCGAGGCCTCCACCGTGCTGCTGATCCCCAAGTTCGCCCAGGTCAACGACCACGCCTTCCTCGCCGACGACACCCTCCTGGGCTGCTACGAGCTGGGCGGTGGCTGGATCCGGGTCGAGCACGTCAAGGTCGGAAAGCGGGCGTTCGTCGGCAACTCGGGCATGGTCGCCGCGGGTCGCAAGGTGCCGAAGTCGACGCTGGTCGCCGTGCTCTCGGCCATCCCGCAGCGCTCGGTGGCCAAGGCCGGGACCTCCTGGCTGGGCAGCCCACCGACCGTGCTGCGTCGGGCTGCCGACGACACCGACATCAGCCGCACCTACGCCCCGCCGCGGCGGCTCGTAGTCCACCGCGCGCTGGTCGAGAGCGCTCGGCTGGTCCCGATGCTGATCGCCGTCCTCCTGAGCGTCTGCGTCGGTGCCGCTCTCCTGGGCCTGTTGGGGCGCAACCTCGTGCTCGCGGGCGTGCTCGGCGGACCCGTCCTGCTGCTGGCCGGCGTGGTGGCCGCACTGGTCACCGCGACTGCCAAGTGGCTGATCGTGGGCCGCCACCGACCCGAGGAGCACCCGCTGTGGTCCGGCTTCGTGTGGCGCAACGAGCTGGCCGACACCTTCACCGAGGTGATCGCAGCTCCCTGGTTCGCCACGATCACCCAGGGCACCGTGGCGCTCAACATCTGGCTGCGACTGCTGGGCGCCCGGATCGGCCACGGCGTCTGGTGCGACACCTACTGGCTCCCCGAGACCGACCTGGTCGAGCTGCAGGACGGCAGCACCGTCAACCACGGCTGCGTCGTGCAGACCCACCTCTTCCACGACCGGGTGCTCGCCATGGACCGCGTGGTGCTGCGCGCGGGTGCGACCCTGGGGCCGAACAGCGTTATCCTTCCCGCCGCGACGATCGGCCGGCACGCCACCGTGGGACCGGCCTCGCTCGTGATGCGCGGGGAAGGTGTCCCCAGTCGCACGCGGTGGATCGGCAACCCGATCGGACCGTGGAACGGGGAGGAAGCATGACCGGCACGGACCCCTACGTCCCAGGGCACGGTGACGCGTCGTACGACGTGGCGCACTACGACCTCACCTTCACCTACAAGCCCGAGGGCAACCGCCTGGACGCCGAGGCGACCCTGCGGTGTGTCGCTGCCGATGAGCTCACCCGGCTGCGGGTGGACCTGCACCACCTGCGCGTCTCGCGGGTCACGGTCGACGGGCGGGCGCCGGCGCGCCACACCCACCGCAACGGCGTGCTGGCGGTCTGGCTCGCGAGCCCCCTCGCCGCCGGCACCGATTTCGAGATCCGGGTGAAGTACTCCGGTCAGCCCGCGATCGTCACCTCCAAGACCCTCGGGGACGCCGGCTGGGAGGAGCTCAGCGACGGGGTCATCGTGGCCGCCCAGCCGCACGGGGCCCCCAGCTGGTTCCCCTGCAACGACCGGCCCGACGACAAGGCGACGTACGCCTTCTCGGTGTCGGCGCCCAGCGGCTACCACGTCGCCATGAGCGGCGAGCTGGTCGACACGACGGCCAAGGGCTCGGCGGTGGTCTGGCGCTATCGGCAGTCGGCGCCGATGGCCACCTATCTGGCGACCTGCCAGATCGGCCGCTACGCCGTGACCGAGCAGGACGGCCCGGTCCCGCTGCGGGTCGTCGCGCCCACCGACGTCGCCGGAGACGGCTTCGAGGCCACCTTCGGTCGGCAGCCGGAGATGATGCGCTTCTTCGTCGACCGGTTCGGTCCCTACCCGTTCGCCGGCTACACCTGCGTCATCACCGACGACGATCTCGAGATCCCGCTGGAGTCCCAGTCGCTGTCGACGTTCGGCCGGAACTTCCTCGTCGACGACTGGGACAGCGTGCGGCTGGTCGCCCACGAGCTGGCGCACCAGTGGTTCGGCAACGCCGTGACGTTGCGCCGATGGCAGGACATCTGGCTGCACGAGGGGTTCGCCTGCTACGCCGAGTGGCTGTGGTCGGAGGAGTCCGGGTCGGACACCGCGCGGGAGTGGGCCGCCCACCACCACGACAAGCTGGCGAAGAAGGACCAGGACCTGGTGCTGGCCGACCCCGGCCCGGAGCTGATGTTCGACGACCGGGTCTACAAGCGGGGCGCCCTCACCCTGCACGTGCTGCGGGCCGAGATCGGCTCCGAGCCGTTCTTCGCGCTCCTGCGCAGCTGGGTCTCGAAGCACGCGGGCGGCTCGGTCACGACCGAGGACTTCGTGGCGCACTGCCAGCAGGAGACGGGACGCTCCCTCACCGGCCTCTTCGACGCCTGGCTGTTCCAGCCGGAGCTGCCGGCCCTGCACTGAGAGCGGCCCAGGCCGCGACGTACCCCTCCGGTGCCGACGGCTCCCCGACGCGACCGTCGAAGCCGGCCAGGTTCAGCCCCGTCATCGGGAGGGCCAGCCCCACGCCGTACGCCTTGAGGACGGCCTCCTTGCGCACCCAGGTGCGGGTCCGTTCCCGGTCGTCGTGGGCGACCTCACCGGGCGCCAGCACCAGGCCAGGGTCCCAGCGGAGGGCGAGCGCCGACACCGACTCGACGTCGACGCCCACTGCGGTCTCGTCCCCGACCGCGGTCAGCAGGAGGTCGTCGCACCGCGAGACCGAGACCGGCACCGGCCGCTCGGCGTGCCGGGCCCACGGGCGCCCGTGGCCGTCGGACCCGCACCAGGGGCAGAGCCGCCCGGTGCGGACCACGCCCGCTCCGCGCAGCCGGCGCAGCTGGGAGGCGAGGGCGTCGTGGGCCGAGGTCCCGGCGGCGTGCCACTGCAGGTCGATCAGGTCAGCTCAGCTCGAGACCCGGGTAGAGCGGGTGCTTGTCGAGCATCTCGGCCGAGGCGCTCTTGACCTTGTCAGCGACCCCGTCGGCGAGGACGTACGACGCCTTGGAGGCGCCGCCGGCCTTGGTCGTGCCGGCCTCGGTGCTCGAGAGGACCTGCACGATCAGCTCCGCGACGTTGTCGAACTCGTCGTGGCCGAAGCCGCGGGTGGTGAGCGCGGGAGTGCCGAGCCGGATGCCGGAGGTGTACCAGGCGCCGTTGGCGTCGGAGGGCACCGAGTTGCGGTTGGTCACGACCCCGGCATCGAGCAGCGCCGACTCGGCCTGGCGACCGGTCAGCCCGAACGACGACACGTCGAGCAGGACGATGTGGTTGTCGGTGCCACCGGTGACCAGGTTGCCCCCGCGGGTGAGGAAGCCCTCGGCCAGGGACTTGGCGTTGTCGGCGATCTTCTGGGCGTAGGTCTGGAACGACGGCTGGCGCGCCTCGGCGAAGGCCACGGCCTTGGCCGCCATCACGTGCGAGAGCGGGCCGCCGAGCACCATCGGGCAGCCGCGGTCGACCGAGGGTGCGTACTCCTCCTGGGCCAGGACCATGCCGCCGCGCGGGCCGCGCAGCGACTTGTGGGTGGTCGTGGTGGTGATGTGGGCGAACGGGACCGGGTCCTCCTCGCCGGTGAAGACCTTGCCGGCGACCAGGCCCGCGAAGTGGGCCATGTCGACCATCAGCGTGGCGCCGGCCTCGTCGGCGATCTCGCGCATCTTGGCGAAGTTCACCCGGCGGGGGTAGGCCGAGTAGCCGGCCACGAGCACCAGCGGCTTGAACTCGCGCGCCTTGGCCGCGACCTTGTCGTAGTCGAGCAGCCCGGTCTCGGGGTCGGTGCCGTACTGCTGCTGGTGGAACATCTTGCCGCTGATGTTGGGGCGGAACCCGTGCGTCAGGTGGCCGCCGGCGTCCAGCGACATCCCGAGCAGCCGCTGGTTGCCGAGCTCGTGGCGCACGGTCTCCCAGTCGGCGTCGGTCAGGTCGTTGACGTTCTTGGCACCGAGCTTCTCCAACGCCGGCCCCTCGACGCGGTGGGCCAGGATCGACCAGTAGGCCACGAGGTTGGCGTCGATGCCCGAGTGCGGCTGGACGTAGGCGTACGGCGCCCCGAAGAGCTCCCGGGCGTGCTCGGCGGCCAGCGACTCGACGGTGTCGACGTTCTGGCAGCCGGCGTAGAACCGGTGACCGACCGTGCCCTCGGCGTACTTGTCGCTGAGCCAGGTGCCCATCGTGAGGAGCACGGCGGGCGAGGCGTAGTTCTCGCTGGCGATCAGCTTGAGCGAGCCCCGCTGGTCGGCGAGCTCCTTGCGGGTCGCCTCCGCGATGCGGGGTTCGACCGAGGCGATGACCTCGAGGGCCTGGCTGTACGCGCTGCTGATCAGGGCATCCGTCATGGACACAGCCTAGTGATGGGGGTCCCGGGAGCTCGAGGGGCCACCACGGTTCGCCACAGTGTGACGTGGGACGCACCCCGCGCCCGTTCCGGCGTACGAACGAGCGCACCATCCCACGATTCGGACGTCAGTCTCACCCCATGAGATTTCGTCTTGTGTTGGAGGTGTCCGCCCCCT
Source organism: Nocardioides sp. (assembly GCA_046597165.1). Classification (GTDB taxonomy): domain Bacteria; phylum Actinomycetota; class Actinomycetes; order Propionibacteriales; family Nocardioidaceae; genus Nocardioides. The sequence continues at coordinate 7,870 of JBKJLD010000086.1, read as the reverse complement.
GAGACTCAACCCCATGTTCACGGTTGCGGTCCCCCTCTTCCTCGTGGTGCGACGCCACGTGGACCTCGGGCGCACCCGCAGCATGATGTGTCGGCCTTCCTGACCGTCGTCGCTCCCCCGGCGCACGACACCGCCGCCCAGACTCCTCCGTCCCGGGCGCACGGTCCGGAAGGTCCCCCGACGGCCCGCTTCGATGCGGTCGGGAACCTGTCGAGTCGCGCGTCTCACAACCGCCAAGGAACCCCGTTCCCATGAACGAGCAGGCCACCCCGACCCCGGTCCAGATCCCCCGCCCCAAGCGCGGCGAGGGTCAGTGGGCGCTCGGCTACCGCGAGCCCCTGAACGGCAACGAACAGTTCAAGAAGGACGACGACGCCCTGAACGTGCGGGCGCGGATCGAGAACATCTACGCCAAGCGCGGCTTCGCCTCGATCGACCCCAACGACCTGCGCGGCCGGATGCGCTGGTGGGGGCTCTACACCCAGCGCGCCGAGGGGTTCGACGGCGGCAAGACCGCCACCGTCGACCCGGCCGACCTGGACGCCGAGTTCTTCATGCTCCGGGTCCGCAGCGACGGCAAGATCCTCGGCCCCGAGCAGCTGCGCGCTCTCGGCGAGGTCTCCACGACCTACGCCCGGGACACCGCCGACATCACCGACCGCAACAACATCCAGTACCACTGGATCCGGATCGAGGACGTGCCCGCCATCTGGGAGCGGCTCGAGGGCGTCGGCCTGGACAGCCAGGAAGCCTGCGGCGACTCCCCGCGCCCGTTCCTCGGCTCCCCCGTCGCCGGCATCGCCAAGGACGAGATCATCGACGGCTCGGCCGCGCTGGCGGAGATCAAGCAGCGGTTCATCGGCAACCCGGACTTCTCCAACCTGCCGCGCAAGTTCAAGACCGCACTCACCGGCCACCCCAGCCACGACGTCGCCCCCGAGGTCAACGACGTGTCGTTCGTCGGCACCGTCCACCCCGAGCACGGGCCGGGCTTCGACCTCTGGGTCGGCGGCGGCCTGTCGACCAACCCGATGCTGGCCCAGAAGCTCGGCGTCTGGATCCCGCTCGAGGAGGTGGCCGACGCCTGGGAGGGCGTCGCCTCGATCTTCCGCGACTACGGCTACCGCCGCCTGCGCTCGCGTGCGCGGCTGAAGTTCCTGGTCGCCGACTGGGGTGTCGCCAAGTTCCGCGAGGTCCTCGAGCGCGAGTACCTCCACCGCGACCTCGTCGACTGCACCTCGCCCGCCGTTCCCGAGCGGCAGGGCGACCACATCGGCATCCACGAGCAGCAGGACGGCAACTTCTATGTCGGCGCCGCTCCGGTCGTCGGCCGGATCAACGGCACGACGCTGAGCGGCCTGGCCGCGCTCGTCGAGCGGTACGGCGCGCGGGGCGTGCGGCTCACGGCGTACCAGAAGCTGGTCGTCATCGGCGTACCCGCCGCCGAGGTCGAGGCCTTCGCCGACGACCTCGAGTCCGTCGGCCTGACCGCGCGCCCCTCGAACTGGCGGCGCAACACGATGGCCTGCACCGGCATCGAGTTCTGCAAGCTGGCGATCGTCGACACCAAGGACCGCGCGGCCGCCCTCGTCAGCGAGCTCGAGAAGCGGTTCCCCGAGCTCGACACCCCGATCACCGTCAACGTCAACGGTTGCCCCAACGCCTGCGCCCGCACCCAGGTCGCCGACATCGGGCTCAAGGGCCAGCTGGTGATGGCCGACGGTGAGCAGGTGGAGGGTTTCCAGGTCCACCTCGGAGGCGCCCTGGGCCTCCAGGCCAACTTCGGTCGCAAGCTGCGCGCCCATAAGGTGACCAGCGTCGGCCTCGACGACTACATCACCCGCGTGGTGCAGGCCTACCTGGACGACCGCCTGGACGGGGAGTCGTTCGCGACCTGGGCCGCCCGCGCCGACGAGGTCCACCTGCGCGGCGAGAAGGCCCTCGAGGCCGCGAGATGAATGCGCGCGCGATGCCCTTCCACTGCCCGTACTGCGGCGATGAGGACCTGCGACCGCACGAGGTCGTCGACGAGGCCGGCGAGGTCTCGTCCCCGCACGGCACCTGGGCCTGCCGCTCCTGCCTGCGCGCCTTCTCACTGAAGATGCTCGGCCTGGTGCGGCCCTCGGCGGCCACGGGGGGAGCCACGCCATGACCACCGCCGCCACCCGCAAGGCCCGCAACTTCCGTGGCACCCACACCGTGGGGCGCTCGCCCGAGGAGCTGCGCGAGCTGGTCTCACATGTCGGGGCCGAGCTCGAGCTCGCCCCCGCCGAGCACATCGTCGAGTGGGCGGTCGCGACCTTCGGCGACCGGTTCGCCATCACCTCCTCGATGGGGGACGCGGTGCTGGCACACCTGGCCGCCCGGGTCGCCCCGGGCGTCGACGTGGTCTTCCTCGACACCGGCTACCACTTCGCGGAGACGATCGGCACCCGGGACGCCGTGCAGGCGACCCTGGACGTCAACCTGCTGACCATCACGCCGGTCCAGAGCGTCGCCGAGCAGGACGCGGCGTACGGCGCAGACCTCTACAAGACCGACCCCGACCTGTGCTGCCAGCTGCGCAAGGTCACCCCGCTCGCCACCTCGCTCGACGAGTACGACGCCTGGGCGACCGGGTTGCGCCGGGCGGAGACCCACAACCGGGTCATCGCCCCCGTTGTGGGCTGGGACGCCAAGAAGGGCAAGGTCAAGGTCTCGCCCCTGGCGCGCTGGTCGGACGAGCAGGTGGACCGCTACATCGCCGACAACAACATCCTGGTCAATCCCCTCGTCTACGACGGCTACCCCTCCATCGGCTGCTGGCCCTGCACCCGTCGCGTCGCGCCGGGCGAGGACCCCCGCAGCGGCCGCTGGGCCGGCACCACCAAGACCGAGTGCGGGATCCACTCATGAACCGCCCCGATCCCAACCGAACCGACAACGGCGTCGTTCGTTCTATCTGGACCTGCACCGCCCGAACCGCCCCGATCACCCCCGCAGAACTTCACACGAGGAGGCCGCGCTGATGGCTGCTCCCGCCCTGGTTGCCCTGGCTCACGGAAGCCGGGACCCCCGTTCCGCCGCCACGATCACCGCCCTGGTGAGCGAGGTCCGCGCCCTGCGCCCGGACCTCCGCATCGAGGCGGCGTTCCTCGAGCTGTCCCGGCCGTCGTTCCAGACGGTGGTCGACCGGCTCGTCAAGGCTGGCCACGACGAGATCGTCGTCGTGCCGCTGCTGCTGACCGAGGCCTACCACGCGAAGGTCGACGTCCCGAGCGCCGTCGCCGAGGCCGGTGCTCGTCACCCCGGGGTGCAGATCCGGGCCACCTCGATCCTCGGCCTCGAGCCCTGCTTCCTCGAGGTCCTCGACGTCCGGATGCGCGAGGCGCTCAAGGCCTGCCGGGTCCGCGAGCTCGACGCCCTCGTCCTGGCCGCGGCCGGCACCAGCGACCCGCTCGCCAACCAGGCGGTCGCCCGGCTGGCCCGGGTGTGGGGTCAGCGCCACAAGCTGCCGGTCACCGCGGCCTTCGCATCGGCGTCGCCGCCGGCCACCGGGGAGGCGGTGCGCCAGTTCCGCGCCGAGGGTCGTCGCCACATCGCGGTCGCCTCGCTCTTCCTGGCGCCGGGCTTCCTGCCGGACCGGGCTGCCGAGCTCGCCCTCGAGGCCGGTGCCATCGCCGTCTCGGCGCCGCTCGGTGCCCACCAGGAGGTCGCCCGCACCATCCTGGCGCGCTACGCCGTCGGCGCCGTGGAGCTCGTGCCCGTCTGAGCCCCAGCGCCGGCCCGGCTACCCGACCAGCCGGTCCAACAGGTGCTCCAGCTCCCGGGCCGGGTCCGCGGTGAGTCCACCGTGGACCGGTCCGGGCTGGAGCACGGTGCTCTTGGGCGCCTTGAGGAAGCCGAACCGCTGACCGCGCGGCCGGCCGGCCGCCGCTCCCCCGCGCGCGTCGCCGGCGCAGATCCCATCGACGAACGCGAGTGCGTCGCAGACCTGGTCGAGGTCCATCCCGGGCGCGAGCGCGGAGAGCCGCTCCCGGTCGACCTGCCACGCGACGGCCAGGTAGTCGGCGGCCTGGCAGTAGACCACCACCCCGACGTTGACGAACTCCTCGCGGTCCACGCGCGGCACGCAGCGCAGCACGACGTACTGGTAGGCGAGCGACGCGGTCACACCCGCACCCCCTGAGGCAACCACTGGCGGGTGCCGAGCCGGGCGCTCAGGAACGCGACGTACGCCGCCCGGACAGCGTCGGGCGTCTCCGCGCCGGGCACCGGCTCGAGCCACCCGTCCGGCACCTCGGCCAGGATCTCGGCGAAGACGTCGGGTCCAAGACGGGCACCGAGCTCCTCGTCGACCTGCGCCAGCTGGGGGGCGTGGGCGAGCAGGACGTGGTCGCCCGGGTCCCACGCCTGGGCGGCGAAGCGGTCCGGGTCGGTGACCCCGCCCGGCCAGGCATGGTGGAAATAGAGAGCCGCGCCGTGGTCGATGACCCACAGATCGCCGTGCCACAGGAGGAGGTTCGGGTTGCGCCACGACCGGTCCACGTTGGCGCAGAAGGCATCGAGCCAGAGCACCCGGGCGCCCACGTCCGGGGACGTCGCCAGGTCGCCGTCGAACCCGAACGAACCGGGCAGGAAGTCGACGCCCAGGTTGAGCCCGGGGCTGGCGTTGAGCAGGTCCTGGACCTCCTCGTCGGCCTCGTAGCGTGCGATCGCCGGGTCCAGGTCGAGCGCCACCAGCCGCGGTGTGCGCAGGTCGAGGCGACGGGCCAGCTCACTGACCACCACCTCCGCCACGAGCACCCGCAGCCCCTGACCCGCGCCCCTGAACTTGCAGACATAGGTCCCTAGGTCGTCGCCCTCGACGATCCCGGGCAGGCTGCCACCCTCGCGCAGCGGAGTGACGTAGCGCGTCACCGCGACGGTGGGGATCATTCGACCGGGGTCTCGTCGGTGAGCCGTCGGCGCTGCTCCTCGATGTCGAAGTCGGCCACCGGCCAGACCGGCGACATCCGGGCCAGGGTCGAGCGGAGCAGTTCGGCCACAGCCAGGTTGCGGAACCACTTCTTGTCGCTGGGGATGAGGTACCAGGGAGCCACCTCGGTGTTGGTGCGTTCGAGAGCGATCTCGTACGCCTCGCGGTACTCCGCCCAGTGTCCGCGCTCGTCCACGTCGCCCGGGTTGAACTTCCAGTACTTCGATGGATCGTCCAGGCGGGCCAGCAGCCGCTCCTTCTGCTCCTTCGCCGAGATGTGCAGCATGCACTTGACGATCGTCGTGCCCGAGCCGAGCAGCTCGGCCTCGAACTCGTTGATGGCGTCGTAGCGGCGCTCGATCTCCGCGGCGTCGGCCAGCTGGTGCACCCGACCGATGAGGACGTCCTCGTAGTGCGACCGGTCGAAGACCCCGATGTGGCCCGGCTCCGGCAACGCCCGTCTGATCCGCCACAGGAAGTCGTGTCGGCGCTCCTCGGCGGTGGGAGCCTTGAAGGCCGTGATCTTCACACCCTGCGGGTCGACCAGCCCCACGGTGTGACGCAGCACCCCGCCCTTGCCGGAGGTGTCCATCCCCTGCAGGACGAGCAGGAGCCGGCGCGGCGAGTCGGTGGTGCGCTCGGCGAAGAACCGTTCCTGCAGGTCCGCCAGGTCCGCCCCGAGCCCGGCGAGCGCGGCCTCGCCGTCCGACTTGTCCCCGTCGAACCCGGGAACCGCGTCAGTGGGCAGGGTGGCCAGGTCCACGGGACCTGGCGGCAGGCGAAGGGTGGCTTCGGCGTCATCCAGAGTCATGTGGCCACTATCCCAGCACCCGGGGCACGTCCAGGGTGCACCCGACGACGGTGTCCACCGAACCGTCGTCCTGGGGCTCGTCGAACCAGAGCCCCGGCTCGAAGCCGACCTTCTCGAGGACCCGCAGGGACGCCGCGTTCCGGTGGTCGGGCGCAGCGAAGAACGACGTGGCCGTGGGAAAGCGGTGCCGCGCCCGCAGCATCCAGGCCCAGAGCATCCGGACGCCGAGTCCGCGACCGAGCCAGGCGGGCTCCCCGATCGCGTAGTCGACCCCAATCGCCTCGGGGTCCGGCCCGAGCAGGGCGTAGTCGGGGTAGTCGCCCACCCGGTAGTCCTGCACGAAACCGACCGAGCGCCCGTTGACCTCGACCACCCACATCCGGGTAGGTCTCAGTCCGTCGATGCGGGGTGCGTAGCTCGCCTCGACCAGCTCGCGGGTCGGCTCGCCGTCGCCGGCCCACCACCGGTGCACGTGGTCGCACTGGCGCCACCGGGTCATGTCGGGCAGGTCCCCGTGGGTCATCGCCCGGACCGCGACGACGGTGTCGTGGTCGACGGCGAACCGTTTGGTCGTGCCCGACAGGTCGAGCGGAGTCGGCTCGGCGTGGATGCTGGAAGCAATCCGGCGCGCCGCCGCCACCCAGGACTCGTTCGGTCGCACCACACCATCCAGCTCACGGCCGCGATCGAGCACCGAGAGGTGCACGGGGCCGGCGCTCGCGTCATCCACCCTCGGGAGACTAGTCGGCAGCGTCGCGGCCCGCCTCGGCCAACTCCTCACGGACGACGGCGAACGCGACCCCGGAGCCGTAGCCCTTGCGGGCGAGCAGCCCGACCAGGCGCCGGGTCGCCGTGGTGTCGTCGACCCGGGAGAGGGTCCGCAGCTTCTTGCGGACCAGCACCCGGGCCGCGCGCTCCTCGTCGGCCGGATCGATCTCGTCCAGCGCCTCGCGGGCGACCTCGTCGTCGATCCCCTTGCGCCGCAACTCCTGGGCCAGCGCCCGGCGCGCCAGCCCCTTGCCGGGCTGACGGCTGGCGATCCAGGAGCGGGCAAAGGCGTCGTCGTCGATCAGCCCGACCTCCTCGAACCGGTCGAGGAGGCGGGTGGCGATCTCGGGTGGCACCAGCTTCTTGTCCAGCCGGACCTGCAGCTCCTGGCGGCTGCGGGCCTGGCCGGTGAGCTGGTCGAGCAGGATCTTGCGGGCCACCGACTCGGGGTCGGCCGGTGGCCCGTCGGCGACGGGATCGCCGGGCGTCTCGCCCACGATCAGAAGGCGTCGACGCCCACCGGCTCGGCCGGCGCGTCGACCGTCGGCCCGACTCCGAGCTTCTCGAGGATCTTCTTCTCCAGCTCGTTGGCGAGGTCCGGGTTGTCCTTGAGGAAGGTCCGGGCGTTCTCCTTGCCCTGACCGAGCTGGTCGCCCTCGTAGGTGTACCAGGCACCGGCCTTGCGAACCAGACCAGCCTCGACGCCGACGTCGATCAGGCCGCCCTCGCGGCTGATCCCCTTGCCGTACATGATGTCGAACTCGGCCTGCTTGAACGGCGGGGCGACCTTGTTCTTGACGACCTTGATCCGGGTCCGGTTGCCGACCATGTCCTGGCCGTCCTTGAGCGTCTCGATGCGGCGCACATCGAGACGGACCGAGGCGTAGAACTTCAGCGCCTTGCCGCCCGTGGTCGTCTCGGGCGAGCCGAACATGACGCCGATCTTCTCGCGCAGCTGGTTGATGAAGATCATCGTGGTGCCGGAGTTGTTGAGGGCACCGGTCATCTTGCGCAGCGCCTGGCTCATCAGCCGGGCCTGGAGGCCGACGTGACTGTCGCCCATCTCACCCTCGATCTCGGCGCGCGGCACCAGGGCCGCCACGGAGTCGATGACGATCAGGTCGAGGGCGCCGGAGCGGACCAGCATGTCCGCGATCTCGAGCGCCTGCTCACCGGAGTCGGGCTGCGAGACCAGCAACGCGTCGGTGTCGACACCGAGCGCCTTGGCGTAGTCGGGGTCGAGCGCGTGCTCGGCGTCGATGAACGCCGCGATGCCACCGGCGGCCTGGGCGTTGGCCACCGCGTGCAGGGCCACCGTCGTCTTACCGCTCGAC
>JBKJLD010000034.1:0-9538 GCA_046597165.1 Nocardioides sp. | reverse complement strand
GACCGAGTGCTGGGTGGGCTTGGTCTTGAGCTCGCCGCTCGGGCCGATGTACGGGATCAGGCTGACGTGCAGGAAGAAGCACCGGTCCCGGCCGACCTCCTGGCGCACCTGGCGGGCTGCCTCGAGGAAGGGCAGCGACTCGATGTCGCCGACGGTGCCGCCGATCTCGGTGATCACGACGTCGATCGCGTCCCCGCCCATGGCGAGGATGCGTTCCTTGATCTCGTTCGTGATGTGCGGGATGACCTGCACCGTGTCACCGAGGTAGTCGCCGCGGCGCTCCTTGGCGATCACGCTCGAGTAGACCTGCCCGGTGGTGACGTTGGAGATCTGGGACAGGTTGGTGTCCAGGAATCTCTCGTAGTGACCGACATCGAGGTCCGTCTCGGCACCGTCGTCGGTCACGAAGACCTCACCGTGCTGGAACGGGTTCATCGTGCCGGGATCGACGTTGAGGTAGGGGTCCAGCTTCTGCATCGTCACGCGGAGACCGCGGGACCTCAGCAGGCTGCCCAGACTCGAGGCGGTGAGCCCCTTCCCGAGGGAAGAGGCGACGCCTCCGGTCACGAATACGTGTTTGGTCAGCGTCGCGTTCTTCACGGGACTTCACCCTATCCCAGTGGGACCGTTCCGTCCGAACCCGACGCACCGAAAGCGCCCCCCTGGGCGGTCAGGGAGCGGACCAGCGCGAGGACGGCGGTGACCTGACCGAGCGGAGTGTCGACTCCGTCGACGGTTGAGACCTGGTCGGCGACCGGTTCGGTGCGCAGGCCGGCGAGGTCTCCGGAGGTGCCTGAGGAGGTGTCGCCGGCCACCACGACACCGGCCGACTTCGCCGCCAGTCCGGTGCACAGTCCGGACAGGATGGCCGGATCGGCGCCGTCCCCCAGCACGACGAGCACCAGACCCGACGGGCGGGCTGCGGTCGGCGAGGTCATCAGGTCGGCACCGGCCAGGCTCTGCCGGATCGAGGTGGCGTCCTGGGCGGACACCTTGGTCGTGCCCATGCCCAGGGCGAGCAGCTGGCCCATCCGGTCGTAGGTCGAGGCATCGGCGGAGACCAGTCCAGAGCCGAGCTGGGTCAGCAGCTGACTGCCCAGCGTGTCCACGAGGGACTTCTCGGAGGCATCGACGAGCGTGGGCTGCGCCTCGTAGGTCCCGGCGACGGTGCCGCCCGCGGTCTCGATCTGGGCAGCGAGCGCGCTCACGACGTCAGCGTCGGCGCCGGGCATGGTCAGGATCGAGATCGAGTGGCCGGCCAGCCGCTTGCCGTACAACGTGGCGGCCGCCGTCTGCGCGAAGTCGTCGCCGTAGGTCGCGCTGCGCTGGGCGACCAACGTGTCAGCGCGCACCTGCGCCGAGCTGGCCGGATCGCTGCGGCCGAGGTCGGTGAGCGGCCCCCCGCCCAGGACGACCCCGACGGCCAGGGCCAGGAAGACGGCCACGAGCGAAACGATGTGGTGGCGGTACGAGATCACAGGGGTTGAGTCCTTAGAGGTTGGCGACGAGGTCGGACAGGGCGGCGAGCGCGGAACGCGCCCACTCGTGTCCGACGGGCGTCACGGCGATCGCGGCGGCGAGCGCGAGCAGGCCGGCCAGCATGACGACGAGGAGGTGGTGCGGGCGGACCCGGCCGGAATAGAGGTACGGCACGCTGGCGGCATCGACCAGCCGCGGTCCGACCTTGAGGCGGGTCAGGTAGGTGCTGGCCAGACCCGAGCGCTGGCGGTCCAGGAGCTCGTCGAGGGTGGCGTGCATGCCGACGCCCACGATCACCGATGCGTCGCCTGCGTCGGCGAGGATCAGCGCGGCGTCCTCGCAGGTGGCGGCCGTCTCCACTCGCAGCGGGCGGACACCGAGCCGCTCGAGCTGGTCGCTCGAGGCGGCACTCGAGCCGCTCTCCACCCGGATGATGACGTCGCGCGCGGCGCGCAGGGTTTTCGCAGAGGGCCGGTCGGCCTCCTCCCCGCGGGCGTCGAGGACCACGATGTCGGCCCGGAAGCCGGCCGCTCGCAGTGCCTCCGCGCCGGCCTCGACTCCGATGAGCACCGGTTGCTGCTCGCGCAGGAACGGCCGGATCGCCGCCAGCTCGGCGGCGAAGTCGTTGCCACGCACCACCACGACCACCGGTCGCCCGGCGATCTTGGTGGCCGGGCGGGGCAGCCCGCGGCCATGCAGGAGGAGGTCCTGCTCACGTCGCAGGAACTCGGTGCTGTTGTGGGTGAAGGTCTCGAGCTGGGTGACCAGCCCGAGGCGAGCCCGGGCCATCTCCGCGGTGATGGTCGCGGCGCTCACCTCGCGCCCGGCAGCGACCTGCTCACCGTCCACGTGGATGGCGCCGTCGTGCACGCGCACCACCGCCCCGTCACCGATCGCAGCCAGACCGGCCACGCCGATGCGGTCGACGAGCAGGACCCCCGCCTCGGCCAACACCTCCGGGCCGAGGTTGGGGTAGCGACCCGAGATCATCGGGGAGGCGTTGACGACGGCGGCGACCCCGGCATCGACGAGGGCCTGCGCGGTGGCCCGGTCCATGTCGAGGTGATCGACGACGGCCAGGTCTCCCGGACGGAGTCGAGGCAGCAGGATCCGGGTACGTCGCTCGACCCGGGCGGTGCCGACGAGTCCGGGAAGGGCGGTCTGGGCACGTTGGCGGGCAGGCAATTTCATCTCCGATCCATGGTGCCAGCCGAGTCGTCGGCACCCGCGCAACCAGCGCAGTCGGGCGCGTCTCCGCGGCCGGCGGCTCAGCCGAGAGCGCGCGCGGGCTGGGCGACGTCGAGCAGCTCGCGGGCGTGGGCCAGGGCGGTGTCGGAGTCCGCCATGCCGGCCAGCATCCGGGAGAGCTCGCGCTCACGCTGGTCGTCGTCGAGAACGGTCAGGTCCGAGCTCGTGACCGTTCCGTCGTGAGACTTCTCCACCACGACGTGACGGTCGGCGTACGCCGCGACCTGGGGCAGGTGGGTGACGACGAGAACCTGGGCCGTCCGGGCGAGCTGCGCGAGCCGACGTCCCACCTCGACCGCTGCGGCGCCGCCCACTCCCGCGTCGACCTCGTCGAATACGAAAGTCGGGACCGGGCTGGTGCCGGCGAGGGCGACCTCCAGGGCCAGCATCACCCGCGACAGCTCACCGCCGGACGCGCCCTTGTTCAGCGGCCGCGGCTCTGAGCCGGTGTTGGCGGCCAGGAGGAACTCCACCTCGTCGATGCCGGAGGACGTGTGGCGCAGCCAGCGTTCGCCGACCAGCAGCGGGCCGTGGCTGCCCGTCGGAGGCTCCCCCACCTCTGCCTGACGGACGTCGATGGCGAGCTGGGCGTGTGGCATCGCCAGCAGGGTCAGCTCGGCGGTGACCTCCTCGGCGAGCCGGGCGGCTGAGGCGGTGCGGGCGACGGACAGGCGGGCGGCGGCCTCGGCGAGCTGGTGGCGCAGGGCCGTCTGCTCGGCACGCAGCTCGACGATCCGCTCGTCGGTGTGGTCGAGGTCCAGCAGCCGCACGGAGGAGGTCTCGGCCCAGGTGAGCACCTCGTCGATGGTGTCACCGTACTTGCGGGTCAGGGCGGTCAGCGCGGCCCGACGCTCGGAGACTCCGGCCAGCCGGGCGGGATCGGTCTCGATCCGGGCGGCGTACGACGCGACGTCGGCGGCCAGGTCGGAGAGTAGGTAGGTCAGCTCGGCCAGGCGGTCGGCCAGCTCGCCGGCCTCGGGGTCGTGCTCGCGGACCCCGTCGAGGAGGCTGCGAGCCGTCGAGGCGGTGGCGAGCGCGTCGGGGCTTCCCTGATCGCTGGAGAGCGCCTCACGAGCCTGCTCGGCCGCGGTGCGCAGGGTGTCGGCGAAGCCGAGACGGGTCTCCTCGGCCGCCAGCGTGGTGTCCTCCCCCGGCTCGGGCGCGACGGCCTCGATCTCGCCCAGCCCGAAGCGCAGGAGATCAGCCTCGCGCGCCCGGTCCCGGGCGCTGGTGACGACCTCGTCGAGCTCGCGCTCCGTGGCCTCCAGTCGCGCGTATAGGTCGGTGTGGTCGGCCACCAGCTCCGCGGTGCCGGCGCCGCCGAAGCGGTCCAGCGCCTCGCGCTGGGCTCGGGCCTGCAGCAGCCGGTGCTGGTCGGACTGACCGTGCACGGCCACCAGCGGCTGGGAGATCTCCGCGAGCGTCGAGACCGGCACCGACGCGCCGCCGACGAAGGCCCGCGAGCGGCCCTCGGCCGCCACGTTGCGGGCCAGGACCACCCGGTCGTCCTCGACCTCCCCACCGGCCTCCTCGACGGCCGCTGCGAACGCAGCCAGGTCACCGACACGCACGACGCCCTCGACCCGCGCGGTCCGGGCGCCGGAGCGGACCGCACCCGTGTCGGCTCGACCGCCGAGCAGCAGTCCCAGGGCGGTGACGATCATGGTCTTGCCGGCTCCGGTCTCACCGGTGATCACCGTCAGTCCGGGCCCGAGCTCCAGGGTCGAGGAGTCGATGATGCCGAGCGAACCGATCCGGATCTCCTCAAGCATCGTGCCCCTCGGCCAGGCGGCGCCGTCGCTCGCTGGAGCCGCGCCACCCCTCCACCGGCAGGTCGAACTTGGCGACCAGGCGATCGGTGAACGGGGCCTGGTGCAGGCGCACCAGCCGCACCGGGTGCGGCCCTCGACGAACCTCGATCCGGGCACCCGGGGGCAGATCCACGGCGCGTCTGCCGTCGCACCAGAGCACGCCGGCGCCCTCGGTGCGGGCGAGGACCTCGACCGCGAGAACCGAGCTCGGCGAGACCACCATGGGACGGGCGAAGAGCGCGTGGGCACTGATCGGGACCATGAGCAGCGCCTCGACCTCCGGCCAGACGATCGGGCCGCCGGCGCTGAAGTTGTAGGCGGTGGAGCCGGTCGGCGTCGCACAGACCACGCCGTCGCACCCCCACCGGGACAGCGGTCGACCGTCGATCTCGACGATGACCTCGAGCATCCGCTGCCTGGCGGCCTTCTCGACGCTGGCCTCGTTGAGCGCAAAGGTGCTGAAGACGACCGCTCCGTCGAGGTGGACGCTCACGTCCAGGGTGAGCCGCTCCTCGGACGTGTAGCGCCGGTGCACGATGGCGTCGATGGTGGACTCGACGTCGTCGTACTCCGCCTCGGCGAGGAACCCGACGTGGCCGAGGTTCACCCCGAGCACCGGGGTGCCGCTGTCGTGGGTGATCTCGGCGGCGCGCAGGATGCTGCCGTCGCCGCCGATGACCAGGGCCAGCTCGCAGTCACGTCCGGCGTCGGTCTCGCCCTCCGCGATCTCGAGGGCGGGGGTGAAGTCGGTCGGGACCAGGCCGAGATCCGCCGCCTCGGTCGTGAGCAGGCGGACCACCAGGCCGTGGCCCGTGAGTGCCTTGCAGAAGGCGCGGGCCACCTCGCGCGCCTCGTCACGACCGGTGTGCGCGAGCAGAAGAACGCGCCGGGGTCCGGTTGCTTCGCTGGTGCTCACGGGTCCACCTTCTCACTCGCCGCCCCCAGCGGGTTGGCGGACCGCACGTGGCTGTGGATGTGATCGGCGTCGATGCGCGCCGGACCGTGGCGCAGCCAGAGGAAGAACTCCACATTGCCTGCGGGACCCGGCAAGGGACTGGTCGTGACCATCTGCGCACCCCAGCCGCGAGCGGCGGCATCCGCGGCCACCGCGTTGACGGTCTCCGCACGCAGCTCGGGGTCCCGCACGACGCCGCCCTTCGGGATCCGGGCCTTGCCCACCTCGAACTGGGGCTTGACCATCAGGGCCAGGTCGCCGTCGGCGGCGGTGACGCCGAGCAGTGCCTCGAGCACAACGGCCAGGGAGATGAAGGAGAGGTCGCCGACCACGAGGTCCACCGGCCCGCCGATCGTCTCGGGGGTCATCTCGCGCACGTTCGTCCGGTCGTGCACGGCAACCCGGTCGTCCTGCTGGAGGGTCCAGGCGAGCTGGCCGTAGCCGACGTCCACCGCGACCACCTGGGCGGCGCCGTGGCGCAGCAGGACGTCGGTGAACCCCCCGGTGGAGGCGCCGGCGTCGAGGCAGCGCCGTCCGCGCACCACCAGACCACCGGGCTCGAAGTCAGCCAGGGCTCCCGCAAGCTTGTGCCCGCCCCGGGAAACGTAGTCGGGACGGTCTGGGTTCTCCGCGACCAGGATGGCCAGGTCCGTGGTCACCCCGGTGGCGGGCTTGGTGGCCAGGACTCCGGACACCTTGACCCGGCCCTCGGCGATCAGCTCGCTGGCGTGCACGCGCGACCTGGCGAGGCCGCGGCGGACGAGCTCCGCGTCGAGGCGGAGACGACGGGGTGGCACAGCCGGGTCAGCGGGGACCGGGACGGCCGGGCCCAGCAGGTGTCGTGGTCGCGGGCGGCTGGCTGTCCAGCGCCCGGCGCAGGCTCTCGTGGGCCGTCTCGAAGAGGGCAACGTGCTCCTCGACGGGGCGTTCCTCGAGCTGCTCGACCGCGGCGAGTACCGCGTCCACGCTCTCGACCCCGGTCCGCACGGGCTCATCGGCCAGGATCTCACGCTCCTCAGTCATGGCCCGAGGTTACCCCGCGTCGACTGGCTCAGGGCAGGGGCGGGGTGAGCGCGTCGACCGCCGCGACCTCACCGGTCGCGTCGAGGTGGAGCCAGGCCGCCTCGGCCACGACCCGCCACCAGGCCGCCACCGTTCCCGACCCCGACACGACCAGTGCGCCGTCGCGTGCCTCGGCGACCCACCCGCCCAGGCGGCGCGCGCCCTCGGCCCCGCTCGGGGCCTGGTGCGGCTCCAGCAGACCGGCGAGGTCCGGCGCGACGTACGTCGGGCGCTCCTCGGGTGTCGCTGCGACGAGCTCCGTCAGTCCGGTGACCCCGGTCAGGACCAGCAGGGAGTCGAGGCCAGCGGCGCGGGCTCCCTCGATGTCGGTGTCGAGACGGTCGCCCACCATCAACGGTCTTCGGCCCCCAACTCGGCGGACCGTCTCGTCGAGCAGGGGGCGCTGTGGCTTTCCGGCCACGACCGGCTCGACCCCCGTGAACGTGCGGATTGTCTCCACGAGCACCCCGTGCCCGGGCGCCACGCCGTACGCCGTGGGAATCGTGTAGTCGGTGTTGCTCGCGACCCAGGGCAGACCGTCGCGCACCAGCACGGCGGCGCGCATGATGTCGCGCCAGAGCACGTCGGGGCCGTAGCCGGTCACGATCGCGACGGCATCGTCCGCCTCCACCGGCACGGGGACCAGACTCTCCGCACGTAACGCCACCTCCAGGCCCGCCGCCCCGAGCAGCACCACGCGGGCGCCGGGTCCGAACCGGTCCACCAGCACGCGGGCGGCGGCCTGGGCCGAGGTCACCACGTCCTGCGCAGAGGCCTCGATGCCCAGGTCCCGCAGATGCGCGGCGACCGCCTCGGGTGGGCGGGCGGCGTTGTTGGTCACGAAAGCGACACGGGCACCGGCCGCGCGGACGTCGCTGAGGTGCGCGGCGACGCCCGGGACCGCGGCGCCCCCGATGTAGACCACGCCGTCCAGGTCGAGCATCACCAGGTCGTAGCCGTCACAGAGCGCCTCGTCGGACGAGCCCAGCATCCACACCTCCGGGGTCAACTGCATCTGCACGCACCCTACGATGCTCCGATGGACTCCAGCGCCGTGGTCACCCTGCCCCATGTGGCGGGACCACTGCGACTGCACCCGTTCCGCGGCATGATGCTGGCACCGCACCGGATCGGCGATCCTGCCGCTGCGCGCGCTTTCGCTCGGCCCTATCGGAACGTCTCGGCCCGGATGACCACCTGGGAAAAGCGTGGCCAGATCCACCACGACGAGTCCCCGGCGGTCTATCTCCACGAGTTCACCGCCGGCGGGATCACCGTTCGCGGCCTCGTGGGCACCATCGACGTGGCACACCTGGCCACCAACCGCACGAATCGTGCTGTCTACCCACACGAGGGGATCCACCCAGCCCAGGCGGCGGAGCTGACCACGCGGATGGGCGAGATGCAGCTGAACCCCGCCCCGATCCTCCTGGTACACCGCGGCGGGAATGCGGTGGGACCACTCGTGCAACGGGTGATGGCCGCGGCCCCGGATCACCGCTTCGTCGACCGCAACCAGCAACGTCACCGGATCTGGGCGATCAGGGCGCCGGGCGACCTGGCACTCCTCGATGCCGCCCTGGCTGGATCCAGGGCACTCATCGCGGATGGTCACCATCGTTATGCCGCCTATCTGCAGCTCCAGCAGGCCACCCCTGGCGGCTCTCATGACTACGGACTCGCCATGCTGGTGGACCAGGACGACACGCCGCTCTTCCTGGGTGCGATCCACCGGGTCCTCACCGGACGCAGCTTCACAGACCTGCGCGGTGCGGCCGAGGTCACGGGGGCCGTCTTCACCGAGGTTGCCGAGGACGCCGCTGTCGCCGCGCTCGGGGTGGCCACGCTCGTCGTCACCGACGGCGTGCGCTGGGCGACGCTCGAGCTCTCCGTTCCACCCGGGAAGGCGGCCGTGGAGATCCTGCACGAATCCCTGCTGGCGCACTTTCCCGGTGCCGCTCAACGAGTCGCCTACCACCACTCGGTCAAGGACGCCCTTGCCCAGGTCGCGACCATCGCCGGGCCACCCACGGGGGTGGCCGTGCTGATGCCGGCGCCGGACATCGACCTCGTCCTGCGGATCGTCGCAGCCGACCGGGTACTGCCCGAGAAGGCGACCTCGTTCCAGCCGAAGCCGAGCGTGGGTGTGATCATCCGCTCGCTGCTCGACGGATGATCCGGCCACCCGCGACCTCGATCTCAAAGCGCGAGGCGCTGCTCGAGCCGGCGCGGAAGAAGCGCCGACGCACCGCCCCCGTCACCTCGACCACGTCTCCGGCGCACCACCCGGGCACCGAGCGCCGAACTCGTCCACTCCAGACGGCACAGTCGAAGGTGTCGACGCCTCGGCGTGTCCGGACGCGGTCACCGGGCCGGGGCACCACGAGCCGGAACGTCCACACGGTGTCCCCGCTCGGAAGCTCACGCTCCTCGGGCTCCTGAGAGATCCGTCCCACCAACCGCACCTCGTTGACCGCGAAGTCCGCAGTCGCCACTTCCTGTGTCTGTGCCTGTCCTGACATGCACATCACCTCCTGACACCAACCTGCCCTCGCCGGCCGACGCCCATGCGTGTCACCCGAGCCACTGTGGAGAGGGCTGACCGAGGAGGTGCGCGTGGACAGCAACCGGGCTGGCGTACAGCCAGGTCGACGCGCCCCGACGTACGCCCGCGCCGCACCCACCGCAACGACGCCGCATATGCGCCAGTTCGGCAGCGAACCCTGCGGTTCAACGACATCTACGCCGCATATGCGCTGATTCAGCCGCGCCATGAAGGAGTACGCCGGGGGCGGGCGAGCCGCGCGAAGAAGAAAGGGGAAATGCAAGTAGGGCCACCCCTGAAGGGGTGGCCCTACCTAATAGTTGTCCGGCGGCGTCCTACTCTCCCACAGCCTCTCGGTTGCAGTACCATCGGCGCTGAAAGGCTTAACTTCCGGGTTCGGGATGGGACCGGGTGTTTCCCTTTCGCTATGGCCGCCGT
>JBKJLD010000099.1:0-4169 GCA_046597165.1 Nocardioides sp. | reverse complement strand
CCCTGCTCGTCGAGCCACACGCGCGCCTCGGGCCATCGGTCCTCGGGCCGGTCGCCGAGGGTGAACAGCGCCTCGAGGCAGCCCAGCGACGCGCCTTCGCGGGCGATCGCGAGGATCTCGTCGGGTGAGAGGTAGGGCGACTCAAGCTTGCCCGGCACCGTGACGAACGTGCAGTAGTGGCAGCGGTCGCGGCACAGCCGGGTGACCGGGATGAAGACCTTGGGGGAGTAGGTGACGATGCCGGGTCGGCCGGCGGCCACGAGTCCGGCGTCGCGGACGCGGGCGGCCGCGACGCAGAGTCGGTCCAGCTCCTCGCCACGAGCGGCGAGCAGCACGGTCGCCTCCGGAACATCGAGGGCGGCACCACGCTCGGCGCGGGCCAGCGAACGACGTACCTGCTGGGGGGTCGGCTGCTCACTCATCGTGATCAGGCTATCGGCGCGTGGGCCGCAGGAGACCTCCGGCCCACGCCCTGGTCCTGCCGCTCAGACCGAGACGGCGTCGGGCTCGGTGGCCGGGGTGCCTGCCTCGATGCTGTGCTCACCGCGGTCGAGCCTGCTGGGCCACCAGATCCGGCTGCCGAGGTCGAGGTTGAGAGCGGTCACCAGCACGGAGCGGACCACCATCGTGTCGAGGATGACGCCGAGGGCCACTGCTGTTCCCAGCTCGGCGAGGAAGACCAGCGGGATCGAGCCGAGGACGGCGAAGGTCGCGGCCAGGACCAGCCCGGCCGAGGTGATCACCCCGCCGGTCGCGGAGAGCGCGACCAGGGAGCCCTGTCTGGTCCCCTTGGTCGCCGTCTCCTCGCGCACCCGGGTCATCAGGAAGATGTTGTAGTCGATGCCCAGAGCCACGAGGAACACGAAGACGAAGAGCGGGAACGATGCATCTGCCCCGTTGAAGCCGAAGACGTACTCGAAGAGCAGGGTGGAAAGTCCCAGCGCTGCCCCGAACGACAGCACGACGGTCAGCATCAAGAGGAGCGGCGAGACCAGGGCGCGCAGCAGGAGCATCAGGATCAGCATCACGACGAGCAGGATCACCGGGATGATCACCCGGTTGTCGTGGCTCGAGGCCTGCTGGATGTCGAGGTAGAGCGCCGACGAACCGCCCACGAGGGCGTCGGCGCCGGTCACGTCATGCACGGCGCCGCGCACCTCGGTGATCTTGTCGAAAGCAGCCTGGTCGGCGACGTCACCGGGGACGGTGGCGGTGACCAGGGCGACCCCGTCGGCGGGCGGCACGGAGGTGTCGGGCTTGCCGATGCCGTCCACGGTGGCCATCGCCGCGGCGACCTCCTGGGCCTTGTCGGCCCGGGCGACGACCATGATCGGGTTGGACGAGTCGACCAGGCCGTGGGCCATCAGGACCTTCTGTCCCGTGACCGAGCCGAACTCCTTGGTGTACTGGTCCTCGGTGGAGAGCCCGTGGGCGTCGAGCCTGAACATGCCCAGGCAGGCGATGGCGAGCACGATCGCCGTACCCACCCAGACCGCGCGTGGGCGCGGCGCGATGCGCTGGCCTACTCGCGCCCACAGGCCCGACGAGGTCGGCTCGGGGGTGCCCATGTGCGGGCGGGCGGGCCAGAAGATCCAGCGACCGCAGATGACGAGCAGGGCGGGCAGCAGGGTGACCATCACCAGGAGCGTGACGGCGACGCCGATCGCGTTGACCGGGCCGAGGCCGGCGGTGGAGTTCATCTCGGCCAGCAGCAGGCAGAGCATGCCCACCACGACCGTTCCGGCGCTGGCGAAGATTGCCGGAGCGGCGCGGTGCAGCGCGAAGGCCATCGCCTCGTGACGGTCCTCGTGGCGACGGAGCTCTTCTCGGTAGCGCGCCACGAGGAGCAGGGCGTAGTCGGTCCCCGCCCCGACGACCAGGACCGTGAGGATGCCCTGGGACTGCCCGTTGACGGTGAGACCGGCGTACTTCGCGAGGAAGTAGATGACCGCCTCGGAGGTGAAGAGTGCGAAGACGGCCGAGATGATCGGCAGGATCCACAGCACCGGGCTGCGGTAGGTGAACAGCAGGATCAGGATGACCACGCCGAGGGTGGCGAAGAGCAGGGTGCCGTCGATGCCGGCGAACGCCTCCGCGGAGTCGGCGGCCTGACCGCCGGCGCCGGTGATGTGGACCTCGACCCCGTCAATGGTCGCGATCGTGCGGATCTGGTCGGTGGTGTCCGGCAGGGCGTTCCAGCCGTTCTTGCCGAAGTTGTAGGTGACGACGGTCTGGGCGACCTGGCCGTCGGCGGAGGGGATCGGGCCCGTGACCTGGCCGACCACCCCATCCATCTGCTGCATCTCGACCGCCTGGGCCTTGATCGCCGACAGGTCGCTGGGGGTCAGCCCGGAAGTGCGCTCGTAGACGACGACGGTCGGGATGTCGTTCTGGTCCCGGAACGGCGCGAGCTCCTCCAGTGCGCGGGTCGACTCGGCACTCGACGGCAACCAGGACGAGGCTTCGTTGTTCTGGACCTCGGTGAGCTTCGAGGCGAAGCCCGACGAGATCACCATGATGACGATCCAGGCGACGAGGACGACCCACTTGGTGACCCGGCCGGTGAGCTTGCCGGCGATCTGACGATGCATGGGACAACTCCACCATGAACCGGGGACCTGCACATCCGGATTTCCCCTGATGTGACCCTGGTGACGCCAGACGTTCATCGAGGCCGGGTCGCCAAACGCAGCGGAGCGTGGCGCCTCGTCAGGTGTCGTACTCGATCCCGTCCCAGGGCGCGTAGTAGGCGATGAAGTCACCCGGCTCGATGTTGATGGAGTAGACCCCGTCGTACCGGTGGACCTTCCAGCCAAAGATCACCCCGTCGATCTTCTCGGTGAACGGCTCGACCTCGATCGGCTCGAGGACGTAGTCGCCCAGCTCGGCCAACCGGGCGTTGACGAGGTCCTCCGCGCCCGCGGGGCCGGCCTGCCCGGGGGGCAGCCCCCCGGGTCGGGGGACCAGGTCGACCCGCACCTCGTCGAAGCTGCCGTCGGCGCTCCAGAGGAAGAGCCCGACGTACGACGTCAGCGCGTGCTGGCGGGGTCTGGCACCGAAGAGCTCCTCGCTGAGGAAGAACCTGCGGCCGTCCTCAGCGGTTCCGGCGTAGGGCACGTGGTAATCGTCGGGAACGATCGTGAACCGCTCGGGTGCCCGATCCGCCGCGGCCGGTCCTCCCTGGTCCTGCGACGGCAGGCCACACCCGGCCAGCACCGCGGCCAGCGCGAGGACCGCAAGGGCAGGTGGCAGGACACGTCGCACGGGGGTGAACTGTACGTCGGTGGCCGCGCGTGACCGGCGTGGGACCGCTCAGGCCTCGGGGCGTTCGCACATCCCGTCGTCGACCTCTTCGATCTCGACAGAGTGCCACGCACTCCGAGGCCGCACGAGTGGGCGTCGTCAGGCGGGATGAGCCGACAGCACGGCCTCGAACAGCGCTCGCGTCGTGGCGGTGAGGTCGAGACCGGCGATCGCGCTCGAATCGACGAAAACGATCTGTCGTCCTTCGCGGCAGTCGATGTCCGCATCGGTGAGTGAGGTCCTGGCGGTGAAGAGCTCGACGCGGTCCCGGCCATGGACGGCGCACGGCAGGACGTACGACCCCAGGGCGACGAGGTCGTCAAAGCCGGTCTCTTCCTCGAGCTCGCGGCGGGCGGCGGCCGGCGGTGCTTCGCCGGGCTCGACCCCACCGCCGACGAGGCTCCACCTCTCGGGATCGACGGGGGCATGCTCGTCGCGCTCCTGCAGGAGCAGCCGGCCGCGCGAGTCCACCAGGCCCACGAGGACCGCTTGATCCATGGCGTCACGGTATCCGTGACCGGGATGCGGGGGCGGTCGGTCTAGGGGCGTCTGGTGAAGGCGACCTTGCCGCCGGGGAGCTTGGTCATGGTGTAGGTCGGGTCGTGGGCCCGGGCGTGATGCCGTGGGCAGAGCAGTCGGCCCTGTTTGACGCTGGTGGGGCCACCCCTGGACCAGGCGATCTCGTGGTGGGCGTGACACATCCCGGGCGGCCAGTCACACCCCTCGGCGGTGCAGCCACCTTGTTCGAGGGCCAGGGCGATGCGTTGGGACTCGGTGTGGAACCTGCGTTTGCGGCCCAGGTCCAACACCTGCGAGCGGCCGCCCAGGACGGCGGGGATGATCCCCGCCTCACACGCCAGCCGCCG
>JBKJLD010000009.1:0-12528 GCA_046597165.1 Nocardioides sp. | reverse complement strand
GCAACAAGAACTCCTGATCCCGGATCACCGGACGATACGAACGCGCCATGCCCCATCATTTCGCGTCCAGCCCAAGATCGCACGCACCCGCCCCGGGCGATTTCGCAACAGCCACCTGATGACGTCGATCCACCGCCATCGTGGTTTCGGAGGTGGATTCGGGGGGCCCTGGGGTGGTTTGCGGGCGTGCCGGTCAGCTGCTGGGAGCCTCCTCGGGCACCACCACCGGCTTGATCCGGGCCCAGGCCAGGAACCCGAAGCCAACGACCAGCAGGGCGATTCCGGCCCACAAGTTCGCGTTGATCCCGCCGGTCTTCTCCTCCTGGGTGTCCCCGAAGAGGCCCATGGCCAACAGGATCACGCCATAGATCGCCAGCAGCGCCCCGATGATGTTGCGGATGTCGAAGGCGCCGGCGACGTGCTTCTCGGACGAGTTTTTCTCAGTCATGTCGATCTCCTCAGAAGGCCAGGTTCAAGATGACGACCATGACGAGCGCCAGGCTCGCCAGTGGTGCCGTACGCCGGTACCACGGGTAGCCGGACTCGTTCGGGTCCGTGCGTTGCTCGCGTGGGGTCTCGGAGTAGACGAGCCCCGCGAGCTCGGCGACCGGCTTGGGCGTCGTCACCAGGGAGACCCCGACACTCAGCACGATGTCGACGACGAATGCGGTCGAGGCGGCGAGGAAGGCGGCTCCCTGGCCACCGATGGGGATCACGCCGAAGCTCGCCGACCCGAACGCGTCCTGGCTCAGGAACGCGACCGCCACGGCCGACAGGGTTCCGGCGCTCAGCCCGATCCACCCGGCCGCCGGGGTCATCCGCTTCCAGAACATCCCGAGGATGAAGGTCGCGAACAGCGGGGCGTTGAAGAACCCGAACAGGGTTTGCAGGTACTGCATGATGTTGTCGAAGTTGCCGGCCAGCGAGGCGGTGAAGACCGCGACGAAAGTGGCCACCACAGTGGCGATCCGCCCGACCCGCAGGTAGTAGCCGTCCTCCCTGCCCGTGACGATGTAGGTCTCCCACAGGTCATAGCTGAGCACCGTGTTGAAGGCCGAGATGTTCGCGGCCATGCCGGCCATGAACGCCGCGAGCAGCCCGGCGAGCGCGAGGCCCAGCAGACCGTTGGGCAGTACGTCGCGCATCAGCAGCAGCAGGGAGTCGTTGTAGTCGACACCGTGTCCTGACGAACCACCGGGGACGTTCTTGCCGGCCTTGACCTGGGCGATCTCGGAGACCAGGACCGCGGCGATCATGCCGGGCAGGATCGTGATGAAGGGGACGAACATCTTCGGGAAGGCGCCGATGACGGGCGTCTTGCGCGCCGACGAGATGGAGTCGGAGGCCATCGCCCGCTGCACCTCGACGAAGTTGGTCGTCCAGTAGCCGAAGGAGAGCACGAAGCCGAGGCCGAAGACGATGCCGACCACCGACAGGATCGGGGAGTCGAAGCCGGACAGCGACTGCCCGGGCCACGAGTTGAGCTGCTGGGCGGCGGCCGCCGGGCTGCCGGCAGCCGAGGTGATCTTGTCCTTGAGACCGCCGTAGCCGCCGACCTTGTGCAGCCCCAGGATCGTCAGCGGCAGGAGCGCCGCGACGATCACGAAGAACTGGAGGACCTCGTTGTAGATCGCAGCCTTGAGACCACCGAGGCTGATGTAGGAGAGCACGACCAGGGCCGCCACCAGCAGGGCGACCCACAGCGGCCAGCCGAGCAGGGCGTGCACGATGCTGCCGAGCAGATAGAGGTTGATGCCGGCAATGAGCAGCTGGGCCACGGCGAACGAGATCGAGTTGACGAGGTGGGCGCCCTTGCCGAAGCGGCGGAGCATGAACTCGGGGACCGAGCGCACCTTCGAGCCGTAGTAGAACGGCATCATCACCAGGCCCAGGAACAGCATGGCTGGGATCGCACCGATCCAGAAGTAGTGCACGGTCGGGAGACCCAGCTCGGCACCGGAGGCGGACATTCCCATGATCTCGACCGCCCCGAGGTTGGCGGAGATGAACGCCAGGCCCGTGACCCAGGCCGGCAGCGAGCGGCCCGAGAGGAAGAAGTCGAGGGAGTCCGACACCTGACGACTCGCCATCACGCCGATGCCGATGACGAAGGCAAAGTAGATCGCCAGGATGAGGTAGTCGACGGGCTTCGCCGAGATGAGCGTGTCGCCCACCAGGGCGGTGATGCCCGAATACGCAGCCATGAGCGGCCTTTCCACGGGGACAGAACACGAAAAGGTACCCAGATGCCGACCGGCTCACACCCCGGCGGCCCGTGACGTCGCGTGTGACGACAAGTGACGTCATACTATGTTTGACATGACGTCATACTGATGTCATTGTGGTGCGCATGGACCTCACCCCGTACCTCGACAGCCTGCGCCGCGACCTGGTTGCCGCCGCAGATGCCGCCGGCCCCGAGACCCGTGCGGCCGCCGAACGCCTGACCTTCGCCCTCGACCCGTCGGCCCGGCTGGCCCTGATGGAGGCGATCTCCCAGGCGGCGGCCGAGATCACCGCCGAGATGTCCTCCGGCAGCGTCGACGTGCGACTCAGCGGTCGCGAGCTCGACTTCGTGGTCCAGTCCGAGTCGATGGCACCGCCCGCGCCCCCACTGCCCCCCGCGCCCCCGGGCGCCGAGGAGGCGGACGAGGACGGCAACGTCGCCCGCATCACCCTCCGGCTTCCCGAGTCGGTCAAGTCGCGGGCCGAGGAGCTGGCGGCCAAGTCCGGGCACTCCCTGAACACCTGGCTGGTCAACGTGGTCCGGACGGCCACCCGCGACCACGCGATCAACGTCGACATCGACCTGTCCAGCATCCCGTTCTTCGGCTCCGACCCGTTCGGCGGCAAGGGCCCGGGAAGGAGCGGCAACCGCCGCATGACTGGCTGGGTCTGACCCAGCACCCCACCCACTCACCACCCCACAGGGGGGCCGGCGCCCGCCGGTCCCTTGGACGAGCACACCCTCGAACCATCCGGCACACCACCTGGGAGACACCATGTCCGAGCACCACTTCGAGACCCACCGCCCCGTGGGCCTCTACGTCGAGATCGGCCGCGGCTCCGTGCGCGTGGTCGCCAGCGAGACCACCGAGTCGCACGTCGAGGTCACCGGCCGCGACGCAGACGCCGTCCAGGTCGAGCAGGACGGCGACGAGATCAGCGTCGTCGCCCCCAAGCGCGCCGGTTTCCTCACCGGGGACTCCCGGCTCGAGGTCGTCGTGACGGTCCCCGCCGACAGCGACCTGGCGATCCGGACCGGGAGTGCCGACATCGCGCTGAGCGGCACCTTCGGGACCGGCAAGCTCAGGTCGGGCTCCGGCGATGTCCAGGTGGACACCTTCGGTGGGCCGGCACTGGTCGACACCGGGTCCGGCGACATCCGGATCGTCGAGGCCCGCGACGAGCTGCGGATCAAGAGCGGCTCCGGCGACGTGCACATCGGCCACGCCACCTCCGCCGTGGCGATCTCGACCGGCTCCGGCGAGATCGAGCTCGGTACCGTCGACGGACCAACCTTCGTCAAGACCGGCTCGGGCAGCCTGAGCGTCGCCGTGGCGCACACCGACGTCTCGATGACGACCGGCAGCGGCGACCTCGCGGTCGGGACCATCACCCGCGGCCGGATCAACGCCAAAGCAGCCTCGGGTGACGTGCGCGTCGGCATCCCGGCCGGCGTACCGGTGTGGACCGACGTGTCCACCTTGTCCGGCTCCATCAACAGCAACCTGGCCGGCATGGGCGAGCCCCGGGACGGCGCCGACCACGTCGAGCTCCGCGCCAAGACCGTGAGCGGGGACATCGTCCTCGCCCAGGTCTGAGACCAGTCCGTCCGCCCACCTGATTTCGTGCCCACGAGGAGACCACCATGAACACCAGCCGCACCATGATCGAGGACGAGGCCCGGCAGCAGATCGCCGAGCGGGTCACCCGCGCCGCCGCACCCAACCTGCCGCACGTGCCGTCACGACACCGCTTCGCCCGCCGACTGCGCCGCTTCGCCGACCGCCTGGAGAACTGACCGCCCCAGAGCCGACCGGGTCAGATGACGGTGCGGTGGAAGTTCTGGAACGAGCGCGACGGGGTCGGGCCGCGCTGGCCCTGGTAGCGCGAGCCGTACTTCTCCGAGCCGTACGGGTGCTCCGAGGGCGAGGAGAGCCGGAAGAAGCAGAACTGCCCGATCTTCATCCCCGGGTAGAGCTTGATCGGCAATGTCGCGACGTTCGCCAGCTCGAGGGTGACGTGACCCGAGAACCCCGGGTCCACGAACCCGGCCGTGGCATGGGTGAGCAGCCCCAGCCGGCCCAGGGAGGACTTGCCCTCCACCCGAGCGGCGATGTCGTCGGGCAGCGAGATCACTTCGTACGTCGAACCCAGCACGAACTCCCCCGGGTGCAGGATGAACGGCTCGTCGCCGTCCGGCTCCACCTCTCGGGTCAGGTCCGACTGGTCCGCTGCCGGGTCGATGTGCGGGTAGCGGTGGTTCTCGAAGACCCGGAAGAACCGGTCCAGCCGCACGTCGATCGAGGACGGCTGCAGCATCGCCGGATCCCAGGGATCGAGGGCGATCCGGCCGGCGTCGAGCTCGGTCAGGATGTCGCGGTCAGACAGCAGCACGGGGGTAACCTACCGGGCGCGGACCCGGTCGTGGGCAGCCGTCCGCGGTCGTCGAGAATGGACCCATGGCCTTCCACCGGTACGTCGCCCTCGCCGAATACTTCACCGAGGGAGTCGGCGACCCCGATCCCGACCGTCCCAACGGGCTGCGCGGCTGGGCCGACCTGGTCGCGGAGGTGCTCGCCGGCCAGAGCGACGACTTCGGCTACGCCAACCTCGCGATCCGTGGCCGCAAGCTGCCCGCGATCCTCGCCGAGCAGATCGAGCCGGCGCTCGCGCTGCGACCGGACCTGGTCACGATCTACGCCGGAGCCAACGACATCCTGCGTCCGCGCGTCGACCTCGACGCCCTGGTGGCCGACTACGACCGGGCCCTGGGCCGCCTCGCCGCCACGGGCGCCCGCCTGCTCGTCTGGACCGCGTTCGACCCGGGCGGCTCGGCGATCTACCGCCCGGTCCGGGGCCGGTTCGCCGTCTACAACGAGCTGGTCCGCGAGAGCGCCGACCGGCACGGGGCGAGCGTCGTCGACTTCTGGCGGCTCCGGGAGTATCGCGACTGGCGCTACTGGGACGCCGATCGGATGCACATGGGCCCCGCCGGCCACCGGCGGATGGCGAACGAGGTGCTGGGTCAGCTGGGCCTGGCCCACGAACAGCAGCAGGTCACACTGGCCGACGAGGTCGTGGCCACCCGGCGTGAGCAGCTCAGCGCCGACCTGACCTGGGCCCGCAGCTCCGCGGCGCCCTGGGTGCACCGTCGACTGACGGGACGCTCCTCGGGCGACACCGTCACCGCGCGCTACCCAACGCTCGCGCCCATCGCGGGCCGGCAGCGGCGTACGCCGGTCACCGGCAGCAGCGGCTGATCGGTTAACATGTGCGCCGTCGGCCTGCCGACACTGCGGATGTAGCTCAGTTGGTAGAGCGCGACCTTCCCAAGGTCGATGTCGCGAGTTCGAGTCTCGTCATCCGCTCCAGGTCCACGCTCCCTGCTCCTCACTCACCCTCGGCCTCCGGGCGCCCCGTCCCGGGCACCGTGGCGGAGATCGCCGGCCTGCGCACACCTCTGTGACAGGTGGTGCACTTGACGCCTTTTGGTGCCGTTGGGGACAGTGGGGAGGCTCCCCCCGCTCACCACCGTCTCGAGGACGCCCCATGCCCCGCCCCATGCCCCGCCCCACGCCCAGCCGAATGCCCCGCCCGATGCCCCGCCCCCGGACCATCGCCATCGGCGCCTTCGCGCTACTACTGGCGGCCACCCCGCTGATCCCGCGCGGCGGAGGAGGCGACGGCGCACTGCTCCCCTCGGGCAAGGTGCGCGCCGGCGCCCTGGTCCCCGCCCAGACCGCCGCACTGGGGGCGGTCACGCCGCCGCTGCAGCGCGAGATCGACCGGGTCGTCGACCAGGGCCTGGCGCTCGGTCGCCTGTCCGGCAAGCAGACCACCGCGCACCTGGTCACCGGCCTGGTGCGCTGCGCCGACTTCGAGGGCCAGCGCTACTGCCTGCACTCGGGATGGACGCAGGACACGCAGGCCCAGGTGCAGGCCCGCACCGCAGTGGCCGCCCGCACCCTCGCGGCCCGGCCGGCCGGCAGTGCCGGGCAAACGACCGGCGACCTCGACGTGGTGGACACGCTGCGCCGCGCGGGCGCGCTGAGCCCCACGGCACGGGCCCGGGCCGAGCGGGTCGAGCTGACCCAGGCGGCCCGCTCGGTCGCCAAGGTCTGGCTGCTGCGCCACGAGCTCGAGGGCGTGGCCCTGCCCGCCTCGTTCCTGAACAGCCACCCGGAGGCGCGGGCACAGGCGCCGACCGGAGCTCGCAGCTCGACCTCGCCGGCGGCCTCACCCAGCCCGACCACGTCGCCCACCCCGACGCCGACCCCCTCGACCAGGACCAAGACCAAGACCCGGGGCGACTACCCCCAGCGCGCCATCGTGATGAACCACCGGCGCGTCGCCGAGCAGACCCGGACCTACTGGTGCGGCCCGACCACGATGCAGATGATCGCCTGGGGCTGGAGCGGCACCCAGCTCAGCCAGGGGCACTGGGCCAGCAAGCTCGGCACCACCTCGAGCGGGACCGGGATCTCCGACATGGTCCGCGTGGTCAACCGGTACACCGGTTGGGACCGCGCCGACCGGGCTGGCGCCTACATCACGCTCGACGTGTCGAACCTGTCGTTCCACAAGTGGCTGCTGCTCAACATGCGCCACGTCTCCGACTACCGGGCCCCGCTGATCTTCCACCCGATCCTGCTCAAGAAGTTCTACCCCTACCTCGACGACGACGCGTCGGGTCACTTCCAGGTCGGCCGCGGCTACGACAAGCGGGGCTCGAGGCCGACCGAGGTGGGCTACTTCGAGCCCTGGAACCAGGCGCGCTTCGACCCCTCGGAGCCGTACATCGACCGGGTCCAGTGGCGCTCGGCGTACAAGAGCTACCGCGCAAACGAGGCCCACTTCCAGCACAACATCGGGGTCTGATGCTCCGCGGGACCCGCTCCGCCGTCCCGGCCGCCGCGCTGACGCTCTGCCTGGCCGCGGCCGGCTGCGCCGGCGGGAGTACGACGGATCCGGCCGCCGACGGCGTCCCCGGGTCGACCTCCTCGACTGCAGGCGCCCCGACGGGCTCGGCGGACTCGGGTCCCACGGGCACGGGCGGTACCACCACGCCCGGCACCACTCCCGGCACCGCCGCAGACCCCGCGCCGGTCGAGCCCGGCACGGCCCTGCTGGACTGGCAGCCGGTCCCAGGCCCCACCGCGACCAGCGTGACCCGCAGCGGGGACTGGAGCCTGAGCGTCGACGACGCCGGAACGGAGGCCCACCTGGTTGGACCCAGCACCGTCGACTCCATCCGCCCCGACTCGGGCCAGCAGATCTCGGACGCCCTCATCGAGGGTCGGTACGCCGTCGTCGTGCTCCAGGACCGCCGGGAGTCGCGGCCGAGCACCGGGCGGGTCTTCGACCTCGACCACCCGGAGCATCCCTTCACCCTCGACGGCTCCACCGACGTCCCGACCACCTCGGGCGGTACCTGGGCGCTTGGACAGGGGAGGTTGCTGCACGCGACGGTGCACGGCCGCTCCTACTGCGTGGCCAGCGTGGAGCTGGCGACCCGGACCTCCACCCTGGGCTGGTGCGCGCCCGCGCGGCACGGGTTCAACGGCGCCCGGATCACCCCGTCCGGCCAGACGCTGCTGACCTTCGACGACTCCCGGCCCGCGTGCCGCACCGCGGTGCAGCTGCGCGACGCCGCGGCCGCCCCCCTGCCGGGCGTCGCCCACTGCGCTGCATGGGACAGCCTGCTCGTGCCCGACGGGGCCGTCTGGTCGGTGGTGCCGGACGAGACGCGGGTCGAGAGCGCCCACCTCTACGCCCGGCAGGGCGGCGGCTACTACGACCTCGGTCCGGGCACGTCCGGCAGCCTGACCTGGTGCGGGGACGCGGCGTACTTCGTGCGGGACCCGCAGCACCACGGCGACCCGGCCCGGCTGATGCGCTGGCGCAGCCGGGGCGGCGCCCCGATGCTGGACGCGGTCTACGAGTCACCGCGCGGGCAGGCGTTTCTCACCGTGCCGCGCTGTGGTGGGACCGCGATCACGCTCACCGCCTTCGCCGAGGCCGGCGACCGGCAGGTGAGCGCGGACCTCGGCTAGCAGCCACCCGGAGCCCGCAGAATCCACGCCCGGGCCGCGTCATGGGCGGGGCGGTTTCGACGGTTCCGCTCGTGTCGGCCCGCCCTTCGCCCAGCGCCTAGGCTGGGCCGGTGACCGAGTCGACCGACACCTTCGCCGGATTCCCCGTCGCCGCCCTCGACTTCTTCGACGACCTGGAGGTCGACAACACCCGGTCCTTCTGGGAGCACCACAAGGCCGTGTACGCCGCCTCGATCAAGGCGCCGATGACCGCGCTCACCGCCGCGCTTGCCCCGGAGTTCGGGGACGCCAAGATCTTCCGTCCCTTCCGCGACGT
Organism: Nocardioides sp.; assembly: GCA_046597165.1. GTDB lineage: Bacteria > Actinomycetota > Actinomycetes > Propionibacteriales > Nocardioidaceae > Nocardioides. The sequence goes on along the minus strand of JBKJLD010000009.1, from coordinate 3,933 downwards.
GCGCTTCGCGAAGGACAAGACGCCGTACAAGACCCATCAGGGTGCCTTCGTCGCGGCGGGTCCCGCGACCGGGTGGTACGTCGAGGTCTCCTCGCGCGGAGTGCGCACCGGGGCGGGCTTCTACGACGCCGACGCGCCCCGGTTGGCCGCCATCCGGGCCGCGATCGACGAGCAGCGCCGCGGCACGGAGCTCCAGGGGATGCTGAGCGCCCTCGAGGCGGACGGCTGGGAGGTCGGCGGGGACCGGCTCAAGACCTCACCACGCGGCTACGCCGCCGACCACCCTCGCATCGAGCTGCTGCGGCACCGGTCGATGTCGGTGGGGCGCTCGCACGGGTTCGAGCCGGTCATCCACACGGCCGCGCTGCTCGACCTGGTCCGCGACGACTGGCGGGCGCTGCGCCCGTTCGTGGAGTGGGTGGCCACCAACGCCGGCTGAGCCCCCGGATCAGCCCTTGCGGTAGGTCGCCATCGCCCGTTCGGGCTCCCAGTAGGCCCGCATCGAGGCCACCCGGCCGTCCTCGTGGACGGTGTAGACCATGACCAGGTCGGTGTCGACGGCCCCGCCGTCCTCGAAGGTCGTGGTGATCGTGCCGATGTTGGCGCAGCTGTTGCCGTTGGCGTGGGAGTCGTGGATCACGAAGCGGAACGAGGTGATCGGGGCGATCGCCAGCTCCCAGAACGCGCGGATCCCCTCGTGCCCGCGGTGGCCTCGACCCTCGGGGTCGAACATCGACGGCCCGACCGGGTCTTCGATGACGGCATCCTCGGCATAGACCGTGAGCCACTCCTCGAGGTCGAGGCGACAGACCGCGGAGTACGACCGCTGGGACGCGGCCCGGGCGGGGTGGTTGCTGTTGGGCGCGTTCCAGGTGATGGCGTCGGACGTGATCATGCTCGGCATCGTACGAGGAAAATGGAACATGTTCTAGTTCTGGTCGTCGCCGGACGGCTCAGGGTCGACCAAGGCTCCGCCAGCGCTCATCGAGCGGTCACGCCGCGTTCACCACCCGTCCGTCAGCTGCTGCCAGCGTGGGGGCATGGCCAAGCGCACCGCGTTCCTCCACATCGGTCCGACCCACAGCGGCAGCACCTTCGTCGAGACGGCCCTCGCCTCCCACGCCGACGAGCTCGCCGAGCGCGGCATCCGGTTGCCGGCGAGGTCCGGCGAGGAGATGTTCCGCGCCACCGTCGAGATCCGCCGCGTCCACAAGGCCTGGGGCTACCGCCGCCGGGAGGTCGAGGGGACGTGGAGCGCGATCTGCCGACGTGCGTACAAGGCGAAATCGACCGTGGTCCTCACCCAGCCCCACCTGGCCGCTGCCGCTGCCGACGAGATCGCCCTCCTGCTCGACCGGCTCGACGGCTTCGACGTCCACGTGGTCATCACCGCCCCGCCGCCGGGCAGGGCGGTCCCGCGCGGGGCGGTCGAGGATCTGTGCGACATCATCGAGCGCTGGGGAGCCGCCGTACGCGGCCCCGACCGGCTGCACGTGATTGCGCCGCCCACGGCCCACCACGAGCCGTACGTCTGGGCCGAGCTGGGCCGCATCGTCGGCTTCGACGCCGCCGAGCTGCCCCTCCCCGACAACACCGACCACCTGGCCGGCGCGGACGCCACCGCCGAGGACCTGCTGGTCGTCGCCCTCGACGAGCTGGAGCGCCAGCGGGTGCGCAACGCGGTGCTCGAGGTCCGCAACGAGGAGCTCGCGCGCAAGCGCAAGAAGCTCAAGCGGCGCCTGTCCGACGCCCTGGCCGGCTGAGCGGCTCGGCCGCGACCGGTCAGTGCGAGTGCCAGGCGTCCTCGTCGGCAGTGCGTGAGGTGACCGCCTCGGGCAGGGCGCCGTCGGCCAGCGCCTGCAGGGAGACGTGCTCGAAGACGTCGCGCAGCGAGCTTCGGGCCGCGATCCACACGTGCTGAAGCACCTCGGCCGACGCGTTGTAGCTGACCGCCTCGGGGCGCAGGCCGTAGACCGAGACCAGCGGCCCGTCGATCGCGCGGATCACGTCGGCGACCGAGACGGTCGCGGGCTCGCGACCCATCCGCCACCCGCCGGCCTGCCCGCGCTGGGAGACCAGGATGTCGGCCCGACGCAGGTCCGCGAGAATCGCCTGCAGGAACCCGTGCGGGATCTCCTGGAGCCGACCCACCTCCTCCGCGCTCACCGGGCGCCCGTCGGTCCGTGACGCGATCTCGATCAGCGCCCGCAGGGCGTAGTCGGACTTGGCTGAGACGCGCATGGTCCCAGTCTCGCAGATGATCCGGGACCGCCTGAGCGGGTGAAGTCACCGGACTGCGCACAGCTCCGGGCGTGAGCGTGGCGGCAGGCACGTGACGCCACTCACGCACCGAGTTCGCAGATCCCGCCGGTCGCCGTCTTGCGTACTCGCCCGGGGCAAGGGATCATTATGTTACCGACGAGTAGCGCACCGCGCGCTGACCGTCGCCCCCGGGTCGGCCAGCCACATCCACGGCCGACGTGTCCGACTCCCGAGATCGAAAAGGGTGGATCTGTGAGCCACTACAAGAGCAACCTCCGCGACATCGAGTTCAACCTCTTCGAGGTGCTCGGCCGCGACGACGTCCTGGGCACCGGTCCCTTCGCGGAGGTCGACGGCGAGACCGCTCGTTCGATCCTCTCCGAGGTCGACCGGATGGCCCGCGAGGAGCTCGCCGAGTCCTACACCGACAGCGACCGCAACCCGCCGGTCTTCGACCCGGCGACCAGCACGGCGCCGATCCCGGAGTCGTTCAAGAAGTCCTACCAGGCCTGGATGGACGCCGAGTGGTGGCGCCTGCAGGTCTTCGAGGAGCTCGGCGGCCAGCCCGCCCCCTCGAGCCTGGTCTGGGCGATGGGCGAGCTCGTGCTCGGCTCCAACGCCCCCATCTGGATGTACGCCGCCGGACCTGCGTTCGCCAACGTCGTCTACCGCAACGGCAACGAGCGCGACAAGAACATCGCCCAGATCATGGTCGACCGCCAGTGGGGCTGCACTATGGTCCTCACCGAGCCCGACGCGGGCTCCGACGTCGGGGCGGGCCGAGCCAAGGCCACGCTGAACGACGACGGCTCGTGGAACATCGAAGGCGTCAAGCGCTTCATCACCTCGGCCGAGCACGACATGAGCGAGAACATCATGCACCTCGTCCTCGCCCGCCCGGTGGGCGTCGAGGGTGTCGGCGGCCCGGGCACCAAGGGGCTCTCGCTCTTCCTCGTGCCCAAGATCCACTTCGACCACGAGACCGGCGAGCTGACCGGCGAGCGCAACGGTGCCTACGTCACCAACGTCGAGCACAAGATGGGGATCAAGGTCTCCAACACCTGCGAGGTCACCTTCGGCGACGCAGCCGTCGGCGGCGGCGAGCCGGCCAAGGGCTGGCTGCTCGGCGAGGTCCACAACGGCATCGCCCAGATGTTCCAGGTCATCGAGAACGCCCGGATGATGGTCGGCACCAAGGCGATCGCCACCCTGTCGACCGGCTACCTCAACGCGCTCGACTACGCCAAGGAGCGTCAGCAGGGCGCCGACCTGACCCAGGCGGCCAACAAGACCGCCCCCCGCGTCGCGATCACCCACCACCCCGACGTACGCCGCTCGCTGATGACGCAGAAGTCGTTCGCCGAAGCGATGCGGTCGCTCGTGCTCTACACCGCATCGTGGCAGGACAAGGTCATGCTCGCCGAGCACGCGGGCGAGCGCGACGAGCTGGCCGAGAAGGTCAACGACCTGCTGCTCCCGATCGTCAAGGGCTACGGCTCCGAACGCTCGTGGGTGCTGCTGGGCACCGAGTCACTGCAGACCTTCGGCGGCTCCGGCTTCCTGCAGGAGTACCCGATCGAGCAGTACGTCCGCGACGCCAAGATCGACACCCTCTACGAGGGCACCACGGCGATCCAGGGCCAGGACTTCTTCTTCCGCAAGATCGTCAAG